>CAYPSF010000010.1:0-52617 GCA_964413165.1 uncultured Bifidobacteriaceae bacterium | reverse complement strand
TTTCAGCATACACGTTTATCCAATTCTCTGTCCGTCAAATCGAGACAGCCTCAGCTGGGAGAGGAGGCGCAAGGTTTTCCAGCTCATTTCGAATCAAATCCCCTCACCCCGGCCCTCTCCCCGCTCGGGCGGGGAGAGGGAGACGGGGGGCAGTGTCAAGATGCGCCCTTCCAAAAATGGGCAGCCTCACCGTCACGGTGGTGCCTTCGCCGATCTTGCTGTTTAACTGCAACTTCCCGCCGTGCAGGTCGGCGCAGCGTTTTACCAGCAGCAGGCCGAGCCCGGTGCCGGGCCGCGTGCCCACGTTGCTGCCGCGGTGAAAGGCCTTGAACAAATTTTGCTGGTCCTCGTCCGAAATGCCGATCCCCTGGTCGCGAACGGTGCATACCGCGTCCGGCCCATCGCGCTCAACCGCGAAACGCACCGTGGTTCCCGGCTCCGAATATTTAACCGCGTTGCTCAGGAGATTGGTGAAAATGTGCTCGAGCAATCGTTCGTCCGCCTTCACTTCCGGCGGCATCGACGCCAGGGACAATTCAATCACGCATCGCCGGTTGGTGGCGGAAAGAACCTCATCCACCACGCGACGGCAAAAGCCGGTCAGGTCGAGCCCGGCGGGTTGGAAGTCCAGTTTGCCGGCATCCAGGCGGCTGAGGACCAGGATCTCTTCCATCAAATCCGCCATCCGGCGCGTGTTCCGGGTGATGGATTCCAGATGTTCGTCGCGTTCATTGGCCGGCATCCTCTGATAAAAATCGCGGAGCAGTTCCGCCGAGGACTGGATGATGCCCAGCGGCGTGCGGAATTCGTGCGAAACCATGGAGACGAAATTGCTTTTGAGCCGGCTGAGTTCCACTTCGCGCGCCAGCGTCCGGTGCAGCTCCGCTTCCGCCTGCTTGCGCTGGCTGATGTCCACCATCATGCCCAGCAAATGGTCGACGCCATCGAATTCGATGATGACTCCCGACGCCAGCATGGTGGTAACCTTTCCGCGGCGATTGCGCAACCGGCATTCCACTGCCCGGATTGAGCCGGCGGACCGGACCGCCGACCAGAACCGTTGACGCTCCTCCGGGCTTTCCCAGATGCCCAGCTCATTCGCGGTACGCCCCAGCACCTCCTCGCGGCTGTAGCCCGACCAATTCAAGAACGCATCGTTCGCCAGCACGAACTTGCCGTCGCTCGCGCGGGAAATGGCGGTGACGGTCGGGCCGGAATTAAAGGCCGCGCTGAAGCGCGCTTCGCTCTCGCGCAATCGCGCCTCGCTGGCTCGCAATTCGCCCTCGGCTCGCTTTCGTTCCGTAATGTCCACTCCCATGGACAGCGTATGCGGCACGTGGTTCAGTTGGATCACTTGGGAGGACAGCAAGATCGTGAAAGATTTGCCCGAGCGGTTGCGAAAACGGCATTCCCGCTCGCGAATCGAGCCGGTGCGGCGAAGCTCCGCCCAAACTTCCTCACGTTCCTCGGGATATTCCCAGATGTTCAATTCGGCGGTGGATCGCGCCAGAATTTCTTCGCGGCTGTAGCCCGTCCAGCGCGCAAAAGCATCATTGACCAGCACGAATCGTTTGTCGCTCACCCGGCCGATCGCAATTAATACCGGGCTGGCTTGGAAGGCGGCGCTGAAGCGCGTTTCACTCTCGCGCAATCGCGCCTCGCTGGCCCGCAACTCGCTCTCGGCTTTCTTCCGCTCCCGGATATCGTGGAGGAGCGCCTGGATCACCTGGCGTCCGCTCCATTGAATCCGGGTCAAGGTCACTTCCAGTGGTATTTCGCTCCCCTGCCGATCGCAACTCATCCATTCGAAGCGCGCGCTGCCGTTGGCCAGGCATTCCTGAATATTTTTGCGGGCCAGCACCGCGGAACTTTCACCATTGGGCTGAAACGGGGGTGAAGTATCGGTCGGACTTTTACCGATCAGTTCCTGCGGGCCCTGACAGCCCATAATCCGCACCGCGGCGGGATTCACCTCCAGGAACTGGTTTTCATCGTGCAGGATGACCCCATGGCTGGAGCCTTCAAAGAGCGCGCGAAACTTTTCTTCCGATTCGCGCAGCGCCTGCTCCGCGCGCTTGCGCTCGGTGTTGTCGGTGATGCTGGCGCGAACCAGGTTCTGGCCTTCCGCCGGCAGGCGCAGCAGCCGCACCTCGGTCGGGATGAGGCGGCCGTCGGGCTGCCGGTGAATCCATTCAAAAACCGGGGTGCCGCCTGCCAGGGCCTCGTCCATCAATTCGCGGGCCAGTTCGCTGGAGCGCCGCCCGTTCGGCTGGAATTCCGGACTCACCTCCGTCGGCGTCAGCTCGGCCAGTTTTTCCATCGGCACCCCGTAGAGTGCGCACGTGTGCTTGTTACCGAAGAGGAACCGGCCGGTGCGGCCGTCAAAAACCACAATCGCTTCCGGCGCGTGTTCGACGAGGGCGCGAAACTGCGCTTCGCTCGCGGTCAGCGCGGCCGTGCGCTCCGCCACGCGACGCTCCAGCGACTGATTCAACTCGAGCAATTCCCGTTCGGTTTTTTTCCTTTCCGAAATATCGCGGGAAACGGACACCAATATTCTGCGGCCGCCCAGGTGCATCGGCGTCAGCAGGATCTCCACCGGGAATTCCTCGCCAGTGGAGCGCTTGCCCACCCACTCAAATCGCTGCGGACCATGCGCGAGCGTGCGCTCCGCCCAGGCTTTACCGACTTCCCGGGAGGGCCTTCCGTCAGGCTGGTGCAGGGGTGACAGACTTTCGATCGGTTGTTTCAGGAACCATTCCTTGTCCAGGTAACCGCCCATTTTCAAAGTGGCGTCGTTGCAATCGATAATCCTGCGTTCCTGCGGATCGATGATCTGAATCGCATCCGAACTGGCTTCAAAAAGTCCGCGAAACTTCTGCTCGTTCTCGCGGAGCGCGGCCTCCGTGCGTTTGCGCTCGGTGATGTCGCGCGCTACGGACACGTTCAGGCTCCGACCATCCACTTCGATCCTGGTCACCAATACTTCCATCGGAAATTCCTGCCCATCGGAGCGGCGCCCCACCCATTCGAACCGATGACCGCCGTTTCTTTCAACCAATGCCAGGACCTCGGCAGTCATCTCGCTGCTCGATTGGCCGTTGGGTTGCAGCGGTGGCGAGAAGTCTTCCGGCCGCCTCCGCAGGAACTGCTCTTTCGAGTCCGCGCCCATGAGTTCGACCAATGCCTGATTGCAATCCACGAACACACCCAATTGCGGATCGAACAATATGATCGCATCCGCACTTCGCTCGAACAAGAGCTGGAACATGGAGGGATTATCCTTGAACGACGACCCCGCCGCACTGGGACTTTCGTCCCATTTACAGTCGGTTGCGGACGGATTATTCATGAACTCATGCAAACAAGTTGTTTTGGATTTGCTGGCGCCAACCTGGCCCAACCACCGTCCATCGCGGAAATAAACCCAACCCGGACCCGTCACTCGAAGAGAGCCGGCGCGCTGTCTGGATTGGAGCCAAGGCCTTCATGAGATTGCTTCAGCTAATGGATATCATAAACCGCCGTGAACAAACCTGCAAACCGATAATTTGCGCTGGTCCACGGCCAGGCGCATCTCAGTTTCTAAGTAGCTGTTTGGTTCCGAAGGAACCATCGAAAATAGCCCGGCGTTTCAACGCCGGGACGCTTGCCGAGCATGTCCATAAGTCCCGTAGGGACGACCGAAAAAAACTTTATATTTCAGCCGTCCCTGCGGGACTCGACGCGTTGCCTGTCTTTCCCGGCGTTGAAACGCCGGGCTATTTTCAAAATGTCCCTTTGGGACACGGTATTTCCGGTTATCCAAAAACTAAGATTCACCTCCCACAGCGTTTTCCCGCCCGACCCGGCTTTGAACCTTGATGAACTCAATCTTCACCCCAAAATTTTCCGCCGCGTTCGCCGCCGGGTGGATTGAGGCCTGGAACTCGCGGGAGCTCGAACGGATTTTGAAACATTATGCGCGGGACATCGAGTTCACCTCTCCGTTTGTGAGCCAGATGCTCAACAGTGACAATAACACCGTGCGCGGAATCGCCTTGCTGCGGGTTTATTTCACCCGCGCTTTGAATGCCTATCCTGACCTCCAGTTCACCCTGCGACAGGTCTATTCCGGCGCCCAAAGCCTGGTGATCGAATATCAGAGCATCTCCGACCGGCTGGCCGCGGAGATGATGGAGTTCAACGATTCAGGCCTGGTCGTTCGTGCTAACGCTCATTACGCGGCCGTGAATGCGAAGCCGCGCGCGTAGCGGCGACGTCAATATTCCTCGTACCTGACACGGGTGATGGGACCTTAGTCCCATCGGGCTTTAAGAAAAAAACGGAACAAGTGCGAGGCTCATTCTTCGCACTTACATGAATAACCAATGCAGATTCGCAAATGCCCGGATCAAACCGAGCGGCCCGGGCCTGGGGCGGCGTTCCATTATCGGCTGGGTCGCAATGGCGCCCGCCCGCTCAAAGTCCCGATTGCCCGGGAGCATCAGGCCCACGTTGCCAGCCGAAGCCGCCCTGGCTCCCGGCCGCAATCTCATGATCCAGCTGGGGTGGATCCGATTGTTTTACGCCATCGTTTCGAAAAATTACGTCCCGCCAGCGTAAAAGACCCGCTCGATGAAAAAGAAATCGCTTCGCGCTTTCCCGGCGGACCCGATGCGCTTTCGTCCGTTGCCGCGTCCGGGACGGACCCGAAACGGCAGGGGAATAAGACCGATGAATGGGCCGGCGATTAAAACCCGGCGGCATTCCGCCAAGCCAAAGCAACTGAAGGTAAGCTCCTGGCTGGTCCTATCCTGGAAAAAGGCGATCCGTCAGTAAGATACCGGCTCGGCAGTGTCCGCATTTGTAGCGTTGAGCCTCCGGCTCAACTATCGAGCCAGAGGCTCGACTCTACAGCAACCAAATCAGGACATTACCACCGGCTCGCTTCGTGAAGATTTTCAAATGCTCCCACGCCCGGCCCGCAGCGGCCGGTCCATTCCATGAACTGCCCGGGGTCGTGTCGCTGGCTCCTTGGTCCCATTGCCTCCCGATCGATTCTCGGGGAAGATGATCGGGTCATGAATAATCCAACCGGAATTGCCCGATGCCAACAGATGACTTTGAACAGATAGTGTCCCGGCATTATGAGTCGCTTTACCGGTTCGCTTTCAGCCTGACCCGCACGGAGGCCGACGCATGCGATCTGACCCAGCAAGCCTTCTGCACCTGGGCGATGAAAGGCCACCAATTGCGGGATCGCAGCAAGGTCAAGTCGTGGCTGTTTACTACTTTGCACCGGGAGTTCCTGAGCATCCACAGGAGGGCAACGCGTTTTCCACAGGTCGAATTGAGCGACGAAAATGAAGATCTGCCCGTCATCTCGCCAGAAATGGTCAATACGCTTGACGCCATCGGGGTGCTCGAGTTTCTCGGGCAGGTCCAGGAACCATTCCAGGCGGCGCTCAGCCTCTTTTATTTGGAGGACTATTCGTACAAGGAGATCGCCGATATCCTCGAAGTCCCGGTCGGCACCGTTCGGTCCCGTATTTTCCGCGGCGTGCTGCAGTTGCAGCAATCAATCCTCAAGGGCAGAAACACGACGTCAAGGCGATCAATCCGGGCGCAGGAAAACGAGTCGCCCGCCGGGTCTTACACCTCAACGGATATACAGTCGCAAAATTGACGGGGAATATATTGGTTGCCATGACCAGTGTTGAGAACGGGCTGAGGGCGGGCGTTTTGACCATGAGAGTTCCACGGTATTGTCCTGATTTCCGGTAGGGCGCGTCACTCCGTGCGCGCCGTTCACCATCCCGCTCTGCGGGACGCCGGGCCGAGGACTGCCCGCCCTAACCGAATTTTAAAATCCTGACCCAGCCAATTCCCCTGAAGAATTGACGGTTGAGCACGCGTGTGCTTCTTTGTATCGGTAATAAGGTCAAGGTTATGATTCTCCAACGCTCACTCGGCAAACAAGGTTTGATGGTCGGCGCCGTCGGCTACGGCGCGATGGTGCTGGAAGGCTGGTACGGTGCGGTGGACGAAGCGACGGGGGTGGACACCATCCGCCACGCGCTCGACATCGGGGTCAACTTCATTGATACGGCGGATGCGTACGGCAACGGCCACAACGAGCAGCTGGTGGGCAAGGCCATCAAGGGCCGCCGCAAAGACTGCATCGTGGCCACGAAATTCGGCATCGTTTTCGAGCCCGGCATCAAGGGGACAGAATGGCCGACGAATTTCGGGTTCTCACTTTTCATCAATGGCAAACCGGATTACGTCCGCCAATGCTTGGATCACAGCTTGCGACGGCTGGGGGTCGAAACGATTGATTTGTGGTATTTGCACTGGCCCGACCGGGCGATGCCGATTGAGGACACGGTGGGAGCGATGGCCGAAGGCGTGAAGGCGGGCAAGGTGCGTTATCTGGGGCTGAGCAATGTGACGGCCGACGAGGCGCAGCGGGGCAATCGGGTGCACCCGATCGCGGCCGTGCAATATGAATACTCCCTCTGGCGGCGCGAACTGGAGACAGCGTTGCTGCCGGCCTGGCGCGAACTGGGCATCGGGCTGGTCCCCTGGGCGCCGCTCGGGAGCGGTTTCCTGGGCGGAAAGGTCCCGGAACTTTCCAAGGACGATTGGCGGAATAAAAATCCCAGATACGTCGGCGACAATCTCAAGGCCAACACCGATCGCTTTGCGCCGTTGCTGTCGCTGGCGAAGGAACTGGGCATCACCCCCGCGCAACTGGCGCTCGCGTGGCTGTTGCATCAGGGCGACGACGTGGTGCCCATTCCCGGCTCGCGAAAAAAGGAACGGGTGATGGAAAATGCAGCGGCAGCGGCGGTAAAATTGAGCCCTGACGTTCTCCGGCGGATTGGCGAGATTGCTCCGGCCGGCTCCGCTGCGGGCCAGGCGCTGATCGCCTAGCAGGAGAGCCGGCGGTCGCAAACGATTCATTTTCAGGATCCTCCCTTGTGGCTTTCGGACCTTTAAAAATAATCCTTGCCCGAAGGTCGGTCATGGGTTTTAAATCGATATCAGTCACGAAGGATTATGCTGATGATTAGGACAACACGTCGCCGCGGTTTCACGCTGATCGAGCTGTTGGTGGTCATCGCCATCCTGGCCATTCTGGCTTCGTTGCTGTTGCCGGCGCTGGCCAACGCAAAGGCGAATGCCAAACGGATTCCCTGCATCAACAATCAGAAGCAGCTCTTGTCGGCCTGGGCGATGTACGCGGCGGACAACGACGATTTGCTGGTGGCCGTCGGCAGGCAAAATCCGGCCAGCCCGGCGCGAAAGTTTTGGATCCAGGGCGCGTTCGTCAATCCGCCCGACAATTTCAACACGGGGTTGCTGTTGGACCGGCAGTACGCCTTGTTCGCGGATTATTTTAAATCGACGGACATTTATGTGTGCCCCACGGATCGCGACCGGGTAAAAGCCGGCGGTCAGGAGGGTCCCAAACTCCGCAGTTACGCCATGAATGCCTACACCGGCTGGTCCGGGTCCTGGGACTATCGCCTGACCACGGGATACAAAATTTACCGGAAGTATTCGGATATCAGCCAGGCGCCGCCGGCGGGGCTTTTCGTTTTTCAAGATGTCCAGCCGGACAGCATTTGCTGGCCCTTTTTCGGGGTGGAGATGAACATCGACTATTTTTTCAATTTCCCGGGAAGTTCCCACAATCGCGGCGGCATCATCGCGTACGCGGACAACCATGTGGAGTGGCACAAGTGGCAGGACCAGCGGACGTTGACAGCGTACTCGCCCAGCTATCACATGCATCACGACGCGGCGACCGGAAACCCGGACCTGACCTGGTTGCGGGCGCGGACCACGATTCCGGATAACAGTGCCAACGGCAGTGGCGGCCCGGGTGGCCCGGATGGGCTGGGGCATGGATCTCAGGATTTTCCTCCCAACGACTAAACGGTCGGCTGGGGGCTGGTGTGATTCCCGTGCAGGACTTCATGCAGGGTATGCAACATGGCTTCAGCGGTGTACGGCTTGGGGATGAAATGACAGATGCCGGCGTCCCTGACCCTGGCTGTGCCGCCGTCGGAAGCCCCGCTTGAGCTGACGATCCGGACCCCCGGATTTATGGCTTTGAGCGCAACGATGGCGGCCGGGCCGTCCATGACGGGCATCGACATGTCGATGATCACCGCGTCAATTTCCTTCTGGCGGGGCCGGTAAAGCGAGACCGCTTCGGCACCATTTTCCGCAAGCAGGACGCGGTAGCCAAAACGTTCCAACACTTTTTGCGCCAGTTTGCGAATAGGTTCTTCATCATCCACGACCAGCACCAGTTCATTGCAGCCGTGCGGCAGCCGGGATTGTCTCACCGCCGCCGGTTCCGGGGCGGCCAGAGTGGTATTGGCGGGAAAATAGATCTTGAAGGTGGTGCCCTTGCCCGGTTCGCTGTAACAGTTGATGAACCCGCCGTGGCTCTTGACAATTGCCAGAGTCGTAGACAAACCCAGCCCGGTGCCCTTGCCCAGTTCCTTGGTGGTAAAGAACGGATCGAAAATCCTTTCCTGGATCTCTTTGGGAATTCCCATGCCGGTATCCGTCACCTCGATCAGCACGTACGGGCCAGGGCGGGCCTCCAGATTCAAGCCGGCATAGATTTCATCGAGCACTACATTTTGCGCGTGGATGGACAGTTTGCCGCCGTCAGGCATGGCATCGCGGGAGTTGACACAAAGATTCAACAGGACCTGGTGAATCTGGGTCGGGTCGCCGGTAATGGTCCAGAGGTCGGCCGCGGAACGAAACTCGGAGGTCACCGATTTCGGGAAAGTTTCATCGATGATCCGCCTGATTTCACGGGCGATGTGCCCGGGATGGATGGCGGCGCGTTCGCCCTGGACGCCGCGCCCGAAACCGAGCACTTGCTTGACCAGGCCGGCACCACGCTGGACGTTGGTTTCAAGGGTTTCCAACAGTTTGAGCCCGTCATCATCGGTCACTTTTTCCTTCAACATCTGGACGGAGACCAGGATGGGCGTCAGGATATTGTTGAGGTCATGGGCGATGCCGCCGGCCAGGGTCCCGATGCTTTCCATGCGCTGGGACCGCAGGAACTGGGCCTCGAGTTTTTTCTTTTCGGTGACGTCGATGAACAGGAGCAGGAGGTGTGGCTCGTTCCCCAGGACAAAGGGAGTAAAATGACAAACCAGCCAGACCTCCTTGCCGAACGTGGTGATGAAATGAGGCTCGCACGGGCGCGGTTTTCCCCCCGCCAGGGTTTCCTCGGCGATCTGGAGCAAACCGGAAACGCGCCAGGATTCGAGCTGCCGGAAATCCTGGGCCAACATTTGGGGAACCGTGGCGTTGATAATCCGGGCGGCGGCCTCATTGGCCAGAACGCAGCGGCCGGACGCCTTGAAAACGACAATCCCCACCGAGGCGGCCGAGATGATTTTCTGGTTGAAATCGAGCGTCTCGGTCAAATGATTCGCCGTCCGCTTGCGTTCGGTGATGTCTTCCTTGGTCGCCAGAAAATGGGTGATGTGGCCGGCGGCATCGAAGATCGGCGAAATGGAAACCGATTCCCAAAAAAGTTCGCCGCCTTTTTTCCGGTTGTGAAATTCCCCGCGCCACTCCCGGCCGGCGGTGATCGTCTCCCATAATTGCCGGTAGTCTTCGGGCGGCATTTCGCCCGACTTCAGGAAGCGCGGATTTTTGCCGCGCACCTCCCGGAAGGAATAGCCCGTCACTTCCGTGAACCGGGGATTGACATATTCGATGTTGCCGGCCCGGTCGGTGATGACGATGGAGGCCGGACTCTGTTCAACCGCGCAGGACAGCTTGCGCATTTCCTCGCCGGCCTGCCGGCGTTGATGGATGAGCACGGCCATGAGCCAGATCACACCGATGCCCATGCACCGGCTGATGAGCGCCAGGCGGGGGTCAACCCCCGGAGATGGAAAAAAGAACCCGGCCAGGACCAGGATCGAGAAAATGGCGGCGAGCAGATACGGCAAAAACCGGGTGCCGATATAAACCGATAAGAGCAGGGGAATGACATACCAGACCCAGTCGGTGATGCCGAGCGGGGTGAACAAATCCGCTACAAAAATCCCCATGGCAAGAACCGGAATTGCCAGAAGCGCTGTTACCCTGAGCCGCTTGGAACTCATAAAACCACGCTATTCCTGCTACAACATTTAATTTACGGCATTACAGCGGCTTAAGCAAGATGGATTCTTTCCGGCGGGTTGGCGAAAGGGCCTTCGGGCTCGCGGCGATGACCGGGCGATCAGTTCCCGTTCAACACGTCATGCAGCGCATGCAGCATGGTCTCGGCGGTGTAGGGCTTGGGAATGAAGTAACGGACGCCGGCGTTCCGGGCCTTGGCCATGCCGCCCTCGGAAGCCAGGCCGCTGGAACTGACAATTTTGACATCGGGATTGATGGTCTTGAGCGCCACAATCATGGCCGGACCATCCATGATCGGCATGACGATGTCCGTGATGACCACATCGATCTCTTTC
Source organism: uncultured Bifidobacteriaceae bacterium (assembly GCA_964413165.1). Classification (GTDB taxonomy): domain Bacteria; phylum Verrucomicrobiota; class Verrucomicrobiia; order Limisphaerales; family UBA11358; genus UBA11358. The sequence goes on along the minus strand of CAYPSF010000010.1, from coordinate 42,121 downwards.
CGGCGGGGGGTGTAAAGGGAGACGGCTTCGGCGCCGTCCGCCGCGAGCAGGACGCGATAGCCGTAGTGTTCCAGTGTTTTTTGCGCGATTCTCCGGATGGGTTCTTCGTCGTCCACCAGCAGCACCAGTTCATTGTGGCCATGCAACAGGCTGGCTTCCGCCGCTGCCGCTTTGGCCGCGGGTGCGGCGGTGTTGTTGGCCGGGAAATAAACTTCGAACCGGCTTCCCTGGCCCGCCGCGCTGTGGCAATGGATGAATCCGCCGTGGCTCTTGACAATGACCAGGGTCGTGGACAGACCCAGCCCGGTGCCTTTGCCCAGTTCCTTGGTGGTAAAGAACGGATCGAAAATCCTGTTCTGGATCTCCCGGGGAATTCCCGTGCCGCTATCCGTCACCTTGATGCACACATACGGACCCGCCGTTGCTTCCGGATTCATGCCGACGTACGTCTCATCGAACATGATGTTTTCCATGTGGATGGAAAGTTTGCCGCCCTGGGGCATGGCATCGCGCGCATTGACGCAGAGGTTCAGCAGGACCTGGTGAAGTTGGGTCGGGTCGCCCGTGATCGCCCATAAGTCGGCGGCCGAATGCAGCTCGAACTCCACCGATTTGGGGAAGGTTTCCTGGATGATTTGTTTGATTTCCCGGGTGATGTGTTTGGGGTTGATGGCAATGCGCTCACCGCTGACCCCGCGTCCGAACGCCAGCACTTGTTTGACGAGGCCCGCGCCGCGCTGGACATTGGTTTCCAGCGACCGTAGCAGTTTCTGTCCGTCTTCGTCCGTGATTTTTTCCTTCAATATCTGGACGGCGACCAGGAGCGGGGTCAGGATGTTGTTGAGGTCGTGGGCGATGCCGCCGGCGAGAGCGCCAATCCCTTCCATGCGCTGGGAACGCAGGAACTGCATTTCAAATTTTTTCCGTTCGGTGATGTCGGTGTTGATGATGAGCCGGGATTTGAGGCGGCCTTGCTCATCGCGAATGAGGTTGCATCGTCCCTGGACCGTGACGGTTTTGCCGGCCTTGGTGCATTCCTGCAATTCGCCGACCCACTCGCCGCGTTCGTTCACGGTTTTCATGGCATGCGCCAGTTGGGGCGTGACCACTCCCTGGAAGAGCAATTCCACCGACGATTTGCCGATGGCTTCGGCGGCCGTCCAACCGTAGATCCGTTCGGCGCTTTTGTTCCAATATATAATGCGGTGGTCCGGATCCAGCACGAAAATGGCGTCCTGCGCCTTATCGAGCAACGCGGCCTGTTCCCGGACGTGTCCCTCGGCCTGCCGGCGCCCGGTGACATCGTTGAACAGCAACAGCAGGTTGGGCTCGTTACCCCGAACGAAGAAGCTGAAATTGCACGACAGCCACGTTTCCTTGCCGAAGGAGCTGACGAAATGCGCCTCGCAATGCTGCGGTTTTCCCGTGGCCAGGACTTCTTCGGCGACCTTGAGCATGCCCGAAACGCGCCAGGATTCCAGCTCCCGGAAGTTCTGGTCCAACAGCCGGGGAGTCGTGGCATTGATCGCCTGGGCGGCGGTTTCATTGGCCAACACACATTGGCCGGATGCCTTGTAAACGACGATTCCCGCCGAGGCGTCCGAGATGATTTTTTGATTGAAGTCGAGCGTCTCGGCCAATTGCCGCTCCGCCTGCTTGCGCGCGGTGATATTACTGATGATGCCGACGATGAATTGTTCGCCCTTTTCATCCGTGTACAGTGTCTTCTTGGCAATGATGGTACGGATGTCCCCGCCGGCCGTGGTATAGATTTCCTCGTTGATGTTCTCCTTGCCCGTGTTGAACACCACCTCGTCCTTCAACCAGGAAACGTCCGCCTCCGCCTTGGGGAAAAAATCATAATTGGATTTCCCGAGGAGTTCCTCCCGTTGGCGGCCGATGAAATGGCAACAGGCATCGTTGACCAATACCCACCGGTGTTGCCGGTCTTTGACAAAAATGGGATCGGCCGCCGCATTGATGATCTTGCCCAGGTAGTTTCTGGATTCCGCCAACGCCAACTCCGCCTGCTTGCGCCCGGTGATGTCGCGCGAAACCCCCATGATGCCGATGATCTTGCCGGCGCTGTCGCGTAACGGCATCTTGGTGCTGGTCACCCACGTGATCCGCCCGTCCTTCCAGTCTTCCCGCTCCTCCTGGTCAATCATCGGTTCGCCGGTGGCCATGATCCGCTGTTCGTCCTCGTACGCCCGGCGCGCGTGCTGTTCCCCGAAGATGTCGAAATCGGTTTTGCCCGGGGCCGCGGAGGGATGGAGCAATCCAATCCGCCTGGCAAAAGCCTCGTTGATCCGGACGAAACGGCATTCCCGATCCTTGAAATAAACCTGGTCCGGAGTGGCCGTAATGAAATTGTTCAACAGCCTTTGCTCCGTCGCCAACGCCTCCTCGGCCCGTTTGCGCTCGGTGATGTCCTCCTTGACGGCCAGGAAATGGGTGATTTTGCCGTTGGAGTCGGCCATCGCGGAGATGGAGGCCGATTCCCAATAGAATTCCCCGTTCTTCTTCCGGTTGCGAAATTCCCCGCGCCATTCCCCGCCGCCGCTGATCGTCTGCCATAGCCGCTGGTAATGTTCGGGCGGCATTTCGCCCGACTTCAGGAGGCGCGGATTCTTCCCGATGGCTTCCGAAGAGGAATAACCCGTCACTTCCGTGAACTTCGGGTTCACGTATTCGATCTGGCCGGCTTTGTCCGTGATGATAATCGACACCGGGCTGTGTTCGACGGCGCGTGACAGCCGGCGCACCTCGGCTGCCGTCTGCTTGTGTTGTCTGATCATCAGCGCCATGACCCACAACACCAGCACCCCGACCAGGCGGCTGATCAAGGCCCATTGGGGATCAATCCCCGGCGGCGAGAAAAAGAATCCCAACAGCATGAGCCCCGAAAGGGCGGCCGCAAGTCCGTAAGGCAAAAGCTGGCCGCCGACATACAGTGAAAACAACAGGGGGATGACATACCAGACCCAGTCGGTGACGCCCAACGGGGTGTTTAAATCCACGACGAATTCCCCAACGGCAAGGATGGGAACGATCAGCAGGGTGATGGTTTTGGTTCGCGCAACAGTCATACGCGTGTATTCATGTGTGAATCAATGAAATGGAGCATAATTAATGCCCCTATTAGTTGAATTTTCATTAAGCCGGGTTGCTGGCAGCCGACGGCCAGCCGGCCAATAACGCTTGCCAAATGCTCGCACTGCATTAAAGTGGGCGGCCAATTTTCAATTTATGCATTTAATGGTCTCGAACATTCTTTTGGCGCAGGCGACCGGTCCCGCGCCGGGACAAACGCCGCCGGCCGGCCTGCAACTGCTGTTTGGCAGTCCCATCACCCTGGTGGTTCTGATGCTGATCATGATGTATTTTCTCATGTTCCGTCCCCAGCAGCAGCAGCGCGCGCGGCATGCCGAGTTGTTGAAAAATCTCAAGTCGGGCGACAAGGTGACCACGGCCGGCGGGATCGTCGGCATCGTCGTCTCGGTCAAGGAACGGACGGTTTCTCTCCGCTCGGCGGACGCCAAAATGGAAGTCACCAAATCATCCGTGACGGAAGTCCTCGCCGCCGACACCGCCGAATCCTGAGCCAGCCATGAAACAAAACGATCGTTGGAAGTTCGGTCTCGTTGTCGCCATCATTTTCTGGGCGCTGTGGTCCATCGGCATCATCGGGCCCTATTCCCCGAATTCGCGCAGCCTGGTGGAGGTGTTCTCGTCGCGGGCGGTTAACCGGGATGCGAACTTCACCAATATCATGGAACGGCTCCAGCCGTTGCTGCAGGCAGGCACCAACAGTGAATTTGCCAGTTTGTATGCAGCCATCGGTACGAACGACATCGCAACCAATTTCCCGTCCATCAACGCGAAGAATAAGGTGCACCCGAACGTCTTCATCCTGAACGAGCTGCAGCGGCAGGCGTCGGGCCAGATCAAACGCGGCCTCGATTTGCAGGGCGGCACGTCGTTCCTCGTCGAGATGGACACGAACAATCTGGTTTACATCGAGACGGTGACCAATAAAACCACCGGCCGGGCGGAAACGATCACGAACCGGCTCGAGGTCCAAAGCGCGCTCTCGCAGGCAGTGGAAGTGTTGCGCAAACGGGTTGACGTTTTTGGCGTGGCCGAGCCCATCATCCAGCCGGCGGGCGGCAACCGTATTCTGATCCAGTTGCCGGGCCTGTCGGAAGCCATCAAGTCAGAAGCCCGCACCAACATTCAAAAATCCGCCTATCTCGAATTCCGGATGGTGAAGGAGGACAGCTCGCAGTACGTCAACGAAACGACCGGGGATATTCTGCAACCCATTCCTCCGGGTTATGTGGTCTTGAAGCATGTCGAGCCACAACCCGACGGCACGGAAAAGATCGAAGCGGCGTTGGTGAGAAAAAAAGCGATGCCGGGCCTGGCGGGTGACATCATCGAAAGCGCCGCGGCAGTGCGCGGCAACCTGGGCGAGCCGCAGATCGAATTCCGGTTGAACAGTGAAGGCGCCCGGAAGTTCGGCGAGGTGACCAAGGCCAACATCGGGCAGCGCCTGGCCATTGTTCTGGACGGTGAGTTGTATTCCGCGCCGGTGATCCAGGGCGCCATCGAAACCGGCAGCGGGCAAATCACCGGGCATTTCACGCCCGAGCAGGCCCAGCAACTGGCCAGCGTGCTGCAAAACCCGTTGCGCGCTCCGCTCAGCATTGTTTCTTCCTACGACGTAGATCCGACCCTGGGCCGGGACTCCATTCGCAGCGGCGTCCACGCGTCGGTCGCCGGCGTGCTCCTGGTTTCCGCGTTCATGCTGGGCTATTACCTGCTCGCCGGCATCGTGGCGAACATCGCGCTGGTCGTTAACATTATCATCCTGCTCGGGGTGATGTGTTCCATCGGCACGACCCTGACGCTGCCGGGCATCGCGGGCGTGGTGCTCACCGTCGGCATGTCGGTGGACGCCAACGTGCTGATTTACGAACGCATCCGCGAGGAGCTGGCCAAGGGCAAATCGTTGCGCGGTGCCATCGCTGCCGGTTACGCCCGGGCCTTCGGCACAATTTTTGACTCGCACGTCACCACGCTGATTTCGTCCATCATTCTGATGTTGATGGGCACGGGCGAAGTCAAGGGCTTCGGCGTCACGCTCACCATCGGTGTGGCGGCCAGCCTGTTCACCGCGCTCGTGGTGACCCGCCTGATCTTCAATTTCCTGCTCGACCGGAGCTGGATCAAATCGCTGCCGATGCTCCATATCATCCGCGCCAGCAAACTCGACTTCATGAAACTCGCCAAGCCGGCGTTCATTTTGTCGTGGACCATCATCCTCATCGGCCTTGGTTACGGCATTTTTGAGCGCGGCACGAAGCTGTTCGGAGTGGATTTTGTAGGCGGCGACAGCACCCGGTTCAGCTACGCGCAAAAACTGGACGTGGAACAAATTCGCGGCGTGCTGACGGCTGCGGGCCAGTTGGATTCCACCATCCAATATGAAAAGGACGCGGCGGGAACCGGGGCCGAAACCCTGCGGGTGACCACTTTGCCCGGCTCCGCGGACAAGGTCGCGCAGGCGTTGGAGGAAAAATTTCCGCAGGCGCAGTTCAAAGTGATTGGCCAGCAGCAGGTGGGAGCCATCGTGGGCTCGGAAATCCTGCAGTCGGCGATTATCGCCTGCTTGCTGTCGCTGTTCGGCATCCTGGTTTACGTCGCGTTCCGCTATGAGTTTTCCTTTGCCGTCGGGGCGGTCGTCGCCGTCATCCACGACGTGCTCATGACCATCGGCTGTTATTGCATCGCTAACGGCGTCTCTGGCCGCGAATTCAATGCCACCGTCGTCGCCGCCATCCTGACCATCATCGGCTTCTCCACCAACGACACCATCGTCATCTTCGACCGGATCCGTGAAGACCTGAAACTGGGCGTGCGCGGCTCGTTCAAGGAGATTATCAACCAGGCGCTCAACCAGACGCTGAGCCGGACCCTCATCACCTCCGGCACCGTGTTCCTGGCCACGACGGCGCTGTACGTCTTCGGCGGCGGCGTCATCAACGATTTCGCCTTCACCTTCCTCATCGGCATCCTGACCGGCACGTATTCGAGCATCTACATCGCCAGCGCGCTGGTGCTGTGGTGGCACAAGGGCGAACGCCCGAACATCGGCGCGTCGCAGGTGACGATACAAAACGTGACGTCGGCGCGCGTCTGACGGCAAGACCATGCTGGGCTTTGTTGCAATCACGCCATGGCATTGGGCGGGGTTCATTCTGTGCGTGCTTTTTTTCCTCGCGCTGGACCTCGGCCTGTTCAACCGCCACGCCCGCGTCGTCAAATTCAGGGAGGCAGCCGCCTGGAGTACCTTGTGGTTCGCGCTGGCGATGGCGTTTGCCGGGGCCATGATGCATTGGCGCGGACGTGAGGAGGCCATCCAATTCACCACGGGCTACATCATCGAGTTGTCGCTCTCGATGGACAATGTCTTTGTCATCGCGCTCCTCTTCGCGTTTTTCCGGGTTCCGCCCCAGTATCAACATCGCGTGCTGTTCTGGGGCATCCTGGGCGCGCTGCTGATGCGCGGCGTCATGATTGCCGCCGGGGCGGCCCTCGTCCAAAGGTTCCAATGGACGCTGTACCTCTTCGGCGCCTTCCTGGTCGTCACTGGTTTCAAAATGCTCTTCGTGCAGGATGAGGGCGTGAATCCGGAAAGAAACATCTTTGTCCGCTGTGCACGAAAGTTTTTCCCCGTCACTGAGGAATTGCGCGGCCATAAATTCCTCGTCCGGATCGATGGCCGCAGCCTGCTGACGCCGCTCGCGCTGGTCTTGCTGGTGGTCGAGACGACCGATCTGATTTTTGCCCTCGATTCCATCCCCGCCATCTTCGCAGTGACCACCAAGCCATTCATCGTCTTCACCTCCAACGTCTTTGCCATCCTCGGCCTGCGTTCGCTGTATTTCCTGCTCGCCGGCGCGATCGGCTATTTCCGCTATCTGAAGGTGGGCCTGTCGGTTGTGCTCGTTTTTATCGGCGTTAAAATGCTCCTCGACCCGCATGGCCAGGAACCGAAATGGTTTCAGGTCGAAATCCCCACGGGCATTTCGTTGATGATCGTGGCCACGATCATTTTGATCGCCATGGTGCTGTCCGTCATGGTCGCCGAACGGGAGAAGCGTACCGGCGCGGGCAAATCGTCAAAACGTAACCCGTGATGAAATTCCGCTGGTCGCTCGCGCCGTCCCAGCCGTCGTTGGCCGGTCAACTGGCGGCGCAGTTCAAGCTCCCGCCGCTGCTGGCACAGTGCCTGATCAATCGCGGGTTCAGCGAGCCTTCCGCCGTTGAGGATTTTCTCTCCCCGCGCCTCAAAAATCTCGCCGACCCGTTTTTGCTGCCGGACATGGACGCCGCCGTCGAACGCCTGTTCCGCGCCCGCGAACAGGACGAGCCGCTCGTCATTTTCGGCGATTATGACGTGGATGGTGTTACCTCCACCGCATTGTTGCTCGAGGTGTTGCGGGCGCTTGGCTGGCGGGCGGATGGGTATTTGCCTCATCGCCTCGACGAAGGTTACGGGCTCAGTGTCGAGGGTGTGGACAACTGCCTGAAAAAATTCCCGGTAAAATTATTGCTCGCCGTGGACTGCGGTTCGACTTCCGGGGAAACCATCAACGGCCTGCGGGCCCGCGGCGTGGACGTCATCGTTTTGGATCATCACCAGGTTTCTGATCCGCCTCCCGCCGCGGTGGCGCTGGTGAATCCGCATCTCGAAGTCCGAAATCCGAAGTCCGAAATCCGAAATCCCGGTGCCGAACTTTGCTCGGCCGGCCTGGCCTTTAAACTGGCGCATGCACTCGTCAAGCGCGGGAGGGAAACCGGCCTGGCCGGGGCGGCGGAATTTGATTTGCGGCCGCTGCTGGACCTGGTGGCGCTGGGCACGATTGCCGACCTGGTGCCGTTGACCGGCGAGAACCGCATTCTGGCCTCCGCCGGTTTGCAACGGCTCAATCTGACCCGGCGGCCCGGCTTGCTGGCGCTCAAACAGGTCGCCCAGTGCCCGCCGACCCTCGGCGCCTACGAAGTCGGTTTTCAACTCGCGCCGCGCCTGAACGCCGCCGGCCGGCTGGAAACCGCCGCGGCCTCGCTGCAACTGCTCCTGGCCCGGGACATGGCGGAGGCCCTGCCGCTTGCGCAGAGTCTCGACGCCCGGAATCGCGAGCGGCAAAAAATCGAACGCGGCATCGTGGAGGAGGTCGTTGGCATGGTGCAGGCAAAATTCAATCCGCCGACCGATTTCGTCATCGTCGAAGGGCAACTGGCCTGGCACATCGGCGTGGTCGGCATTGTCGCGTCACGCGTCCTCCAGCAATTTTACCGCCCCACGATCATTCTGGGCGGCGAAGGCGGCGAATGGCGCGGTTCGGGCCGCAGCATTCCGGGGTTCGATCTGGCGGCCGCGCTGCGGGAGTGCGGCGACTTGCTGATCCGGCATGGCGGCCATGCGATGGCAGCGGGCCTGAGCCTGCAACCGGATAAAATGGATGCGCTGAGGCAACGCCTGAATGAACTGGTGCGGCGCGCATTGAAGCCGGAGGATTTGCAGCCGGCGCTGCGCCTGGACGGGGAAGCCGGGCTGGGCGAAATGAATCTGGAAATGCTCGGCGAACTGGCCGGCTTGAAACCGAGCGGGCAGGGGAACCCGCCGGTGCAATTCTGTACGCGCCAGCTCATGCATCAACGTCCCGTGCAACGCATTGGCGCGGAGAAACAGCACGTGAAAATGTGGGTGACGGACGGGACGGTCACTCTCGAGGCCCTTTGGTGGAACGGCGGTGACAAGTCCCTGCCTGTGGGCAAGTTCGACCTGGCATATGCGCCGCAGATCAACGAGTTCCACGGTCGCCACACAGTGCAATTGAAGGTGCTCGACTGGCAAGCGGCGTGAGGGCAAAAATATCTTGCAATGATTTTTGAAATGGATATGCTGCCAACGTCTGTTGGATAACTTGTCCTTCGAGGACTGGAAAATCTTCAGGTGAACGTGGTTCAGTGATGATTTGAGACCCGACGGTCGGGAACAGTCTGGAAAACGGTTAGCCTTGAACAGCAAATCATCGAATGAGTACGAAATTGTTTGTCGGAAATCTTTCCTTCAACACCACCGAAAATGACCTGCAAGAGGCGTTTGCCGCCCATGGCACGGTCGTTGAAGCCAACCTCATGATGGACCGGATGAGCGGTCGCTCGCGCGGTTTTGCCTTCGTCACCATGTCCACACCGGAGGAGGCCCAGAAGGCCATCCAGGCCATGAACGGTGCGACGCTCGCCGACCGCCAGCTGACGGTCAATATCGCCCGCCCGAAAGAGGAGCGACCCCGCGGTGACCGCGGTCCGCGGCGTGATTTCGGTGGCGGTGGCGGTGGCGGCCGCCGGGAGCGCTACTGATTCATTGTCGTAAGCAAGCTTTGAAGCAGGGCGACGTGCTTAACAACGTCGCCCCGTTTTTTTAGACGCCATCTCTCAGAATGGAAGAACACATACAGATCGAAGGCCGTATTCTGACGGTGCTGGCCGGGACCATGTTTCGCGTTGAACTGGACAACAAGCACCTGGTGCTCGCGACGATTTCCGGCAAAATGCGCAAGCGCTTTGTCCGCCTCACCGTGGGCGACCGCGTAAAAATGGAAATGTCGCAGTATGACTTGAACAAGGCGCGCATCGTCTGGCGCCTGGGCTGAGATCCCCCCGGACAATTTCACTGAGGCCGGGCTTGCGCCGCGCGCAGGCAGGCTGCAACCTCCAAGGCCGTGAACAGCGCCATCCTCGTCGCCGCCGGCAAAGGCTCCCGCATGGGGGCGGGCGTGGACAAGTTGTTTCTCGAAGTCGCCGGCCGCCCGGTCATCGCCCACACCTGGCAACGATTCGATGACGTGCCGTGCATCGGTGAAATCATCCTCGTCGTTCGCCGGGAGATGCAAACCGCCTTTGCGAAACTCGCAACCCAACACCGGTTTCACAAACCATTTCACATCGTGGTCGGCGGCGCCGAACGGCAGGACTCGGTCTGGCACGGGTTGGAGGCGTTGTCGTCCGCGGCGGAGCTGGTGGCCATCCAGGACGCGGCGCGGCCTTGCACGAACGGCGAGTTGATCGCCGCCACGGTCAAGGCAGCGGAGGAAAGCGGCGCGGCCGTGGCCGCCCAGCCGGTGACGGATACCCTCAAGGAATCCGCCGACGGCCGGTTCATCCAACGTACGCTCGACCGGTCGCGGCTCTGGTCAGTGCAAACGCCGCAGACGTTCCGGGTGGAGGTTATCCGGCGGGCGCTGGCCGAGGTGCGCCGCCGCGGATTGGTTTTCACCGACGACACGGCTGCCTGTGAACTCATTGGCCAGCCCGTCCGGCTCGTTTCCAGCGTGGCGCCCAACCCGAAGGTTACGGTGCCGGGCGATTTGCCGTTCATTGAAACGTTGCTGAAAGGCACGATTTGATCCGGAACAGCCGGAACCCCGCCCGGCCTCAAAAACTTTGTGTCCGCGCCCGGTTGTGGTAGTTTGCTTCCCGTTTATGAAAAGACGTTTGATTTATGGGCTGGTGGTGGTCGCGCTGCTTTTGAATCTGTTGATTGGCGCGCGGATTTACCTGGGGTCGGCCCGCGCGGCGGGCAAGCAGGACACGATGTACCCGAACCTGGAGCTGTATGCCGACGTGCTCGAACGGGTGCGCAAGGAATATGTGGACGGCCAGGACCTGACGTATCACGACCTCGTTTACTCGTCGCTCAAAGGCATGGTCGGCTCGCTGGACCCGCATAGTGAATTCATGGACGTGGATGATTACCAGCAATTGCAGAATGACACCGAGGGAAAGTTCGGCGGGTTGGGCCTCGTGGTTTCGATGCGGGATAATTTTGTGACGGTCATCGCCCCGATGGAGGATACGCCGGGATTCCGCGCCGGCATCCTGTCCGGCGACCGCATCATCAAGGTGGACGGCCGGAGCACGGAAAAAATGTCGCTGCCGGAGGTGGTGAAACAACTCCGCGGGGATCCGGGCACGCAGGTGAAGATGACCGTTCAACGCCCGTCATCCGGCGTGGTGAAGGATTTCACGCTCACCCGCGCCGTCATCAAGATGGACATGGTCAAGGACATCAACGGGCACAAGGATTTTCCACTCGGCGATGGCCGGATCGGCTACGTCCGCATCACGGAATTTGGCGACAAGGCCGGGGAAGAACTGGAGGCCGCCCTGAACAAGTTGAAGGCACAGGGAATGAAGGGGCTGATCATCGACATGCGCTGGAATCCGGGCGGTTTGCTGGATGAAGCGGTGGAAGTTTGCGGGAAATTCCTGCCCCGCGGCCAGCTCATCGTCTCCACCGAGGGCCGCGACCCGAACCAGAATTCCATCCGGCGCGCTGACGGCCATGGTGATGAGTTGAACGGGATGCCGATTGTCGTGCTGGTCAATCTGGGCAGCGCGAGTGCGGCGGAGATCGTGACGGGCTGTTTGCAGGACCTGCACCGCGGCATCATCCTGGGCGGGAAAACCTTTGGCAAAGGTTCCGTGCAAAGCATTTTCCAGCTCAATGACGGCTCGGCGCTGAAACTGACCACCGCCAAATATTACACGCCCAGCCACAAGGTCATCCATCAACACGGCATCCTGCCGGACATTGAAGTGCCCATGACCGAGGAACAGGAGGCCGCCCTGGTGCTGAAACGCGCGCCCGGCGGGCCGGAGTCGCTCAGCGAAACCAACCGCATCAACCTGGCCGGCGTCCGGGACGTCCAGCTCGAACGGGCGGTGGAATTGCTCCGGGACATCCTGCTTTACGACACGCTCAACGATGCCGCCAAACTGCCGGCCCCGGAAAAAATGGCGGTCAAATAAATTTCGTTGAACCGTTGAACGGTTAAATCGTCACACCGGTTTAACGATTCAACCATTCAACAATTCAACGGATGACGATTTTGGCCATAGAAACTTCCTGCGACGAAACCAGCGCCGCCGTGGTGCGCGACGGCTGGGTCAGGTCCAACGTGACCTCTTCCCAGGTCAAGCTGCATGCCGAATACGGCGGGGTGGTGCCCGAACTCGCCGCCCGCGAACATCTGCGCAACTTGATGCCGGTGGTCCAATCCGCCCTGCGCGAAGCCGGCGTAACGCCGGATCAACTCGCCGCCGTCGCCGCCACGCAGGGACCGGGACTGCCGACCGCCCTGCTCGTCGGTTTCAAGGCGGCCCAGGCGGTTGCGTTCGCCCTGCGGAAGCCGTTCATTGGCATCAATCATCACGAAGCTCATTTGTATTCACCCTGGATTACGTGTGGCAACGGCGCCCTCGCCGCCGACTTTTCAGATTTCCAGCGGAATGTTTCGCTCATCGTCAGCGGCGGGCACACGATGCTCGTCCTGGTGGAATCGGAATTGAAACATCGTGTGCTCGGTTCGACGGTGGATGATGCGGCTGGCGAATGTTTCGACAAGACCGGCAAGCTCATAGGCCTGCCGTATCCCGCCGGGCCGGAGATTGACCGCCTGGCCGGGCAGGGGAATCCCCGGGCGTTCGACTTCCCGCGGCCTTTGCTCAACGACCCCGGCGACGATTTCAGCTTCAGCGGCTTGAAAACCTCCGTGCGTTATTTTCTGCGCGACCATCCGGATTCGCTGGGCGACGGGCAAAAAATCCGCGACCTGTGCGCCAGCGTCCAGGCGGCCATTGTTGAAGTGCTGGTCGCAAAAACCATCCGGGCGGCAAAACGGAACGGCGTGCGGTGCGTGACCGCGTCCGGCGGCGTGACGTGTAACAGCGGCTTGCGGCGTGACCTGGAACTGGCCTGTAAGCGCGAAGGCTTTGTGCTGCGCCTGGCGGACAAGAGCCTTTGCACGGACAACGCCGCGATGGTGGGCATCCTGGCGGAGCACAAGCTTCGGCATAACGTGGCGGACACTCCCCTGGATGCGGAAATTCAGCCCGGCATGGCCCTGAGTTGACCTGCCGCCCGCCCGTTAAAACTTCATTCCTCGTAGCAGCCGAGGCAACGAGGCTCATCATTTGCGATTTGCGATATACGATTTACGTGGTCCGGGTGGATTGTGGAATGATTCGTCGATCGTAAATCAAATATCGTGAATGAGTCAGAGCCTCCTTATGTCGGCAGCTGTTTGTTTGAACCGTTGCCGGGTTTTAAAATGTCAGGCTGAATCCGCCCCGGACGCCCGTGTAGCCGAAGTTGGCGAACAGGTTGTTGTGATTTCCGGAGTAGGCGGTAGGCAGAAATCCGACGCCACCCGCATCAATCTCGGCAAAGAAATCCAGGTTCTTACGCAAACGCGCTTTCAGGCCGATGCCGGCGAATCCGTCGGCGCCCCGGAGGTAATCCCGGGTGATGAGGCCGTAATTTTTGGAATTCACTGGAGTGCGATATTCCCAGGTCATCCAAAGCAGGCTTGCATTGGCGGTGACATAGGGCCTCAAGGTAGCGTCCGGTCTGGCGAAGTAATGTTGCCATGCGATTCCCAATTCCACGAAAAACGGCTGGTGCGCCTGGGCATCCGCCGTGCCGCCGGGCTTTAATTCAATCACTCCGCCCCCCAGCACAGCGTCCAACGAGTTGTGTTCATCCAGCATCTTCCCGAACGAAAGCGTTGCCAGCGTCAGCCAGTCATAATCTCCGTTCCATGACCGCCGATAACCGATGGTCGTGTCCAGATGGTGCCGATCATCCTTTTTTGCCGGCGGCGGCCGGGTCAAGGTGACGGGCGCTTCTGCCGGCGGTAGCGGCGTCTCTCCCGGAAGAACCGCCGCTGGATCCGGGGGGTTGTTGGTCGTCCCGGATGGGGCAACCTCCTGGCCCCGGCTGACGTGCAGGCACGCGCCAAACAACAAACTCAGGATGACGGATCGGGGTATTTTCATGCCGCGTGCCGCGGTCGAGCCTTGCCAATTTTTCACCCAAAGGCAATTGCCAAAACTGGACGTTGAACTTCAACAGGTAGGGCGGGCAGTCCTCTGCCCGCCGCAAATACCGGAGACGGCGCGCACGGAGTGACGCGCCCTACCAAAAAAAATCATTTCGCCAGAAGCTTCTTCCGACCGTTAGGATTGGCGCATGGCCAACCGGCTGCCCATTTATGAAATTGAATCCGACATCGTCGCCGCCCTTAAGGCGACGAAACGGCTCATTCTCCAGGCACCGACCGGTTCCGGCAAATCCACGCAGGTGCCGCAGATGTTGCTCCAGCATGGAATGCTGGGCAGCGGACAGGTGGTGATTCTCCAGCCGCGCCGGCTTGCCGCCCGGTTGCTGGCGTCGCGCGTCGCGCACGAACTTGGCGTGGAACTGGGCCGCGAGGTCGGTTACCAGGTCCGCTTCGAAAACTGCGTGAGCGACGCCACCCGGATCAAATTCGAGACCGAGGGCATCCTGCTCCGGCAACTGATCCGGGACCCGGCGTTGCGCGGCATCCAGGCCGTCATCTTTGACGAATTTCACGAGCGCCACCTTTACGGTGACATCACCCTGGCCCGCGCGCTGGACATCCAGGAAACACACCGTCCCGACCTGCTCATCGCCGTCATGTCCGCCACGCTCGATGCCGGCGCGTTGGAGGATTATTTGTCGGAGCGCCGAACTCCGATTCGGCGGGATGCCGATGCGCGGCAACAGCGTGCCGATTCGGAGATCGGCGCTCCGGGCTGTGCCGTCCTGACTTCGCAAGGCCGGACGTTTCCGGTGGACATCGGATATCTGCCGCACCGGTTGGGCCCGAACCCGCCGCCCATATGGGACCTGGCCGCCGATGCGTTTGCGGAGCACGTCCGTTCTCCCGCAGGGCGGGACGGCGACGTGCTGGTGTTCATGCCGGGTGGTTTTGAAATCAGCCAGACCATTGAAGCCATCCGGCACGTGCCGGAAGCGAAGGGATACATTCTGCTGCCATTGCACGGAGAATTGCCGCCGCGCGACCAGGATGCGGCGGTGGCGCGTTACGACCAGCCCAAGGTCGTCGTTGCCACGAACGTCGCGGAAACGTCCATCACCATTGACGGTGTGCGGCTGGTGATTGACAGCGGGCTGGCGCGCGTCCCGCGTTACGACGCGAACCGCGGCATCAACACGTTGCTGGTGGAAAAAATCAGTCAGGCTAGCGCCGAGCAACGGGCCGGCCGCGCCGGCCGGACGGCGCCGGGCCGATGCGTCCGGCTTTGGTCGCGGCCGGAGCACGACGAACGCGCGCCCCAGGAGCTCCCCGAAATCAAACGCCTTGATCTCGCCGAGGTGGTGTTGACGCTCAAGGCCGCCGGGGTGGAGGATTTGCGGAAATTCCGCTGGCTGGAGAAGCCGGATGAAATTTCGCTCACGCACGCGGAGGAATTGTTGACCGATCTCGGCGCGATTGGTCCGGCCGGGCAAATCACCCCGATTGGCCGCAAGATGCTCGCCTTTCCGTTGCATCCGCGTTATTCGCGCATGTTGCTCGCGGCGCAGGATTACGGCTGCGTCCACCAGGCCTGCCTCGTCGCCGCGCTCACCCAGGGGCGCGATTTGCTGCTGCGCAATGTGGACCGCAACACGAGTTCGCTCCGCGAGGATCTGCTGGGCGAGAAGGCGTCGTCGGATTTCTGGATCCTCATGCGGGCCTGGAGCTAC
Source organism: uncultured Bifidobacteriaceae bacterium (assembly GCA_964413165.1). Lineage (GTDB taxonomy): Bacteria > Verrucomicrobiota > Verrucomicrobiia > Limisphaerales > UBA11358 > UBA11358. The sequence continues at coordinate 26,472 of CAYPSF010000010.1, read as the reverse complement.
GCGGCGAAGAACCAGTTCCGGCTCGATGCCTGCCGCAAACTCGGCATCCATGCCGTCACTGCCCGGCAGGTCGGGCCGTTGCTCGAACAATTCCTCCGCATCGCCCGGGATGAGGGCCTCGATGTAAATCCGCGCGAGGTGAAGGACGAAGCCCTGCAGAAATGCATCCTCATCGGGTTCTCCGACCGGGTGGCGCACCGGCTCGACCAGGGTACGTTGCGCTGCGAGCTCGTCCATAATCGGCGCGGCGTCCTGGCGCGGGAAAGTGTGGTGCAGCACAGTCTGCTTTTCGTCGCCGCCGAGGTCCGCGAAATCGAGGGTCGGGAGATCAACACCATTTTTTCCCTGGCGACGGCCATTGAAGCCGACTGGTTGCGCGAATTATTCCCGGAAGACTTGAAATCCGATTTGCATGTCCAATTCGATGCGCAAAGCCGGCGCGTCCAGGCCGCCGAACTGGTGCGCTTTCGCGGGCTGGCGTTGTCGGCCCGGCGCGTTGACCCGCCGCCCGCCGACGCGGCCGCGCGGCTGCTGGCCGATGAAATTCTTGCCGAACGACTGCCATTGCCGAACTGGGACCACGGCGTCGAGCAATGGTTGTTGCGGCTGCGCCTGCTTTGCCGGCATTGCCCGGAACTGCAGTTGCCGGATATCACCGAGGACGACCGCAAACACCTCATCGAGCAACTTTGTCACGGGGCGGTGAGCTACAAGGACATCAAGGAACGCGAGGTCAAGCCGCTGGTGATGTCCTGGTTGTCCGGGGCGCAGCAACAGCTGCTGGACAAACACGCGCCGGAACGGCTGACCTTGCCGAACGGACGCACGCCCAAGGTCGCCTACGAAGCGGCCGGTTCGCCGTACATTTCATTGCGCATCCAGGAACTCTATGACGTGAACCAGATGCCGAAAATAGCGATGGGCCGGGTGCCGGTGGTCGTTCATATCCTGACGCCGGGCATGAAGCCGATCCAAATCACCCAGGACCTCGCCGGTTTCTGGCGCGAACACTATCCGAAAATCAAATCCGAGCTGCAGCGGAAATACCCGAAGCACCTGTGGCGGTAAACCTGACCCACTACCCGCTTCAGGGTAGTGTCTTGATTTCAAATATCCAAGTAGGGCGGGCCGGTCCTCTGCCCGCCGCAGACCTGGTGAACGGCGCGCACGGAGTGACGCGCCCTACCGGAAATCAGGACAGTACCCGCTTCAGCGTCGGCTTGATTGAAGCCGCTTTCTGAACCACAGTGTCGCCATGGGTTCGGAAACATTTAAGGCCAGCCGGTGGACGCGCGGGAATTTTCTCTTTCCCACCGTCATCGAGGTCACGGACCTGGCGGTGGTTCGTCGCAAACGTTCATGGTTCAGCAAGGACGAAATCAGTATCAGCATCACCAAAGTGGCGTCTGTCCACATCAAAACCGGGATGATTTGGGCGGACATTTTGATTGAATCGTCCGGCGGCAGCGATCCGCTGGCGAGCCACGGCCATGCCAAACGCGATGCCCGTCGCATCCGTGAGTTGATCGAAACGGCGCAAGGCACTTTGACCAGCGAACCCGTGCCGGGATGAAAATCATGAAAAGGTATGGGATACTCGCGTTGCTGCTGGCGGGTCCGCTGGCGGTGCGGGCGCAGGACGACACGGTCGCGCTGCCGGACTTCATCGAGGGTGCGCAACAGTGGGCGCAGGAAAATCTCGATACGAATGTGCTTGCCGCACTGCCGGACGTGGACCAGCGGAAGGTGCAGCAGTTCTTCAACGATCTGCAGCGGCAGTATCAGGGTGAATATGTGGTGAACCTGGCGGCGTTCAAGGATTTCGCCGAAACCATCGCGCCGTTGCTGGAGAGCCACCCGGAAACCCAACCTTACGGCGCGTGGCTGAAGGCCCAACTGGATTATCTCCAGGTCGCCGACGAAATCCGGCTCACGATCCCGCCGCCCGAAGCTGAAACCAACCAGCCGCCCCGGCCGGCGCCCAATCCCGGTCCGGTAACGGAACGGGAGATTTGGATTAAAAAAGTTGCCGGCCGACCGCTGCCACCGCGGGCGACGAATTACCTGGCCCGCCTCAAGCCGGTTTTTATCGCGCAAAAAGTTCCGCCGGAACTGTTCTGGGTCGCCGAGGTGGAATCTTCGTTTGATGCCGGCGCCCGGAGCCCCGCGGGAGCGGCGGGGCTATACCAACTGATGCCGGACACGGCCAAACGATTCGGGCTTTCCTTGTGGCCGCGCGACCAGCGCCTGCAACCCGAGGACAGCGCGCGGGCCTCCGCCCAATATCTGAAATATCTCCACGACCGTTTCCAGGACTGGCGGCTGGCGCTGGCGGGCTACAATGCCGGTGAAGGCAAAGTGCAAAAAATGTTGGACCGCTATAAAACCAGGAACTATGACGACATCGCCCGGCATCTGCCCGCCGAGACGCAAATGTATGTGCCCCGGGTCGAGGCGACCTTGCTGCGCCGCGAAGGCGTCAAGCTGGCGGAATTGACGCCGCCACCGGTTTGAAAACCTGAACCGCCGGGACAATGAACAAAAATTCTTCGGCCGATTTTGTGGCGCAGCTTTGCCCGAACTGCGGCCTGTGCTGCAATGGGGTTTTGTTTGCCGACGTCAAACTGCGGAAAGAAGATGATCTCCGGCAGTTGGCCCGACTAGGGTTGCCGTTGGAAAAGAAGGCCGGTCGAACGGCCTTCCCGCAACCGTGCGCCGGTTTTGACGGCCGGCTTTGCCGGATATATGCGGACCGTCCCGCCTATTGCCGGGCTTTCGAGTGCGGTTTGTTGCAACGGGTCCAGGCCGGTGAGCTGAAAGCGAAAGCGGCGCTAAAGACCATTGCCCAGGCCCGGCGCCGGGTGGAAACGGTGCGCCGGATTCTTCGTCAATCGGGTCAAAATGATGAACAACTCGCGTTGACCCAATGTTATGCCCGGGCCATGCGCGCGCCGATTGAATTGTCCAGCGGAGAGGGTGGGGCGGGGCTGCGCGGCAAATTGATGCTGGCCGTCGCTGACTTGATGCAGATTCTCCAGAGGGATTTCCTGAAATAAGACTGTAATGTGCGCGGTCCGAGCCCTACGCCACGATCTTGCGGGTCATCGTTTTTATGAGGGTCACCCGCCAGGGATCTTCATCGCCGCTGTTCATTTTGGCGAACCAGAGATAGTAAAACAGGCCCTTGTCCTGATACATCCACTGTTTCACCGGTTCTCCGGCTTTGATGCGGAATGTCAGCCCGGGCTGGTTGCCCCAATCCGAACCCAAAGGCAGGATGGAATCTTCCACCTCGATGGGTTGACCGAGCTGTTGCTGCACCTGGGTACTTAGCCAGCCGCCTTTGATCTGGCTGAACTTTTTTTTGAATGAAGGTTTAAACCACAACATATGTTTATGTTGAAATATTGGAATGTCTGACTGGCTCAAGTTGAACTCCGCTTGACCGGCGATGCAAGCAGAAAACGGCCGGGGCCGGATCTGCCTGATTTTTAACGAGTTGGGCGGGTTTGAGCCGGATCTGGCGATTTATTGCGTATCGCCTGACTCACGAATTGACCGCGCGCAGCGGGAGCCGGTCCTGGAAATAATGCACGGCGGCGGCGGGAGTGTCGAAGCCATGACGCGCCGGGCGGGGGGCAACGCCGGCAAAATCACGGTAGAGCGTGATGGCGACGTGTTCGTTGCGGCGGATGCAATCCTTGATGGCTTCGGGATCCTTCTCTGCGAAGATGAGCGTTTTCCACGAGTAAATGTGCCTGGGTTTGTGAAAATCGCTGTTGGCGATGAACGGCAGCCGCTTGAGGCCGACGTCGTTGAAGATGTTGTTGCGGTTCGCAATTTCCCACGCGTCCAGCAGGGGCGCGAATTTGTCCTGGTTTTCCCAGAGATAAAGCGTGTTCTTGCCCCACTCGCTTTTCATGATGTGCGGGTGCGACGCGACGGCCAGCCCTTCCTGCGAATGGATCCGGGCGATGATTTCCGGGATCTCGAGCGAGGCATCGATCGGCGCTTTCAAATCAATGCCCAGCAGGTGGGCGGAGCTCTTGCGGGTGTAACCGTCCTTGTTGAATTCGATGCCGGTCATCACCAGCATTTTGTAACGCCGCCAGGCGCGCTGCCGCTCGCGCGCGATCACGGCGAAATATTCCTCCACCTGTTCCTGGCCGAGGGTGCAGTTGGCCAGCTCGGATAATTTGCCCAGCAACCGTTTCGGGTCGGCGAGATGGTCGGTGAGGCAGATGCAATCGAACCCGTGCTCGCCGTAAAAATCGATGATCTCCGGCACGCTGAGCTTGCCGTCGGAGTAATTGGAGTGGATGTGAAAGTCGCACAGCAACATTTGCGGATGAGCGCCGTTGCCATTGGCCGGCGGGGCCGGGCGCATGACGCGTTCCGGCTTGGTTTCAAAAAGTTTGATGGACTTGCGTCCGGCCTGGTCGTGCCCGGATTCAGTGAGCACCAGTCCGGCAATGCGCAACGCGGCGTCCGGCCGGCTCATTTTCCGGAGGTTCGCGCGCCATTCGGACCATTGCGTGGCGTGTTTGGCAAAGGCGTTCTGCACCACTTCGGCGACCTCGCGGTTCTTTTCCGCAATGGCGCCCAGGCCGAAACGCCAGATGAGTTCGGCGTTGCCCTCCTCCTGGCCGGGGAGGGTCTGGTTCACAATCATCGGGCAGCGCGCGGCAATGGCCTCCTGCACGGTGGCGTCGCCGGCTCTGCCGATAACGAGGTGATGCGACATCATCAGCTCGGGCATCTGGTTCGTCCAGCCGAGGATGCGGACGCGGTCGGCGTGCTCGCGGGTGCGTTCCATCAGTTTGGCGCGCAAATCCGGGTCGCGCCCGACGGTGATGGTGAGCTGCACGTTGTCGAGTTCGAGCAACCGGTCGATGGCCTTACCGGCCTTTTTCTTGCCGGTATTGATGAGGTAAAGCACGCGGCGCGGTTCGTGGCCGACGGGCAACATCAGTTCGGCCGGCGGATGGGCAAAAACCGGGTTGACCGGAAAACCGAGGGTCTTGATTTGTTTGTCCGGCACACCGCCCTTCCGCAACCCTTCCGCCGTGACTTCGTTGGCCACGCAGAAATAATCGCTGGGCGCGCGGTACCACGCGGGATTGACGGTGATGGAATCAGTGACAACGGTGATGAAGCGGAACGGACGTTCGTGGTGGTTCTGGTAGATTTTTTTGATCACGTGCGCATAAACCGGGTAGGTGGACACGACGCAATCGGGTTGGGTTTCAGCCATGACCTTTTCGAGGGTGTTTTGCAGGCGCGTGAAGCCGCCGAGCTGTTTCTCAACGAACGGGTTTTCCAGCAGCGAATTAATGCCGCTCCAAAGTCTTGGCGCATGTTGCGCAACGCCCAGATAGGCCTTCCGGGCAAACGTGTTGAACGCCCCGTAGCTGTCGGCGAACAGGTCGAGGACCTCCGCCCGCGCGTCCTCATCGAGCAATTCAATCGCGTCGCGCACACTGCGTGCGGCAGCGTTATGCCCGTCACCGAACCCGGCCGTCAAAATCAGGATCTTTTTCATGCCCAAACTTTCTGACGCCTTAACCCTATTTTAACAGTGTTACGGTCCGGTGACGGCCGGGTGAACTTCTATTCACATTTTATTCACTCTAAATCCAATACCAGCCGGCCAGACCGGGTGGTTTGCCGGCCAGTACAGATTTATGCAGTTTTAGTGAATTTTCATTCAAGTTCGCCACCGGGATGCCGATTAGCAATTAGAAGTTGTCTTAAGACAACCGAGCGAGCTGATCTTTGGTCACCGGAAGGTGGCCAGGGGTTGGCATGTTCTTGTGATTCATGAGAATTTGGCCAGCGGTGGAATTCAGCCCATGCCGGGTTTGTGGCAGGGGACTTTCGCCGCGAAAGAAATTTGATGGAAATCGGTGCTACCAACAATGTCCGGGCTCAACAGTGGCCGTTTGTACCAAAAAGGCAACCGGGCGGGCCGGTGATCAACGACCAGACCGAGTCGGCACAAGAACCCATCGCTCTATCCGGGTCGGGAGCCGCACCCGACCGTGCCACGGAGGCACAGTCCACCGACAAGAGCGGCCCGGCAGGATCCCGGGAATTAACGCCGGCAGAGAAGGAACAAGTTGTAAAATTGGAAGCGCGCGACCGGGAAGTGCGGTCCCACGAAGCGGCGCATCTGGCGGCCGCGGGCGGTGCTGCAACCGGCGGAGCCACCTACACCTATCAACAGGGACCGGATGGAAAGCTTTACGCCATCGGAGGCGAGGTCCCCATCCAACTGTCGCCGGGACGGACGCCCGAAGAAACCCTTGCCAATGCCGCACAAATCCGGGCCGCAGCCATGGCACCGGCCGACCCATCCGGGCAGGACATGGCCGTGGCGGCCGAAGCCAGCGAGATGGAAGACCAGGCCAGGCAACAGATCGCGGCAGAATCCAGATCGTCCGGGCTGGCCCATCAGGTTTCAGCCGCCTACGGGCACGGCAATTCTTCATCGCAACCGCAACTGATCAGTGCGACGGCTTGAGCCGCTTGTGCATCAACGGCCTTCCAGCAGTTCGGCGTTGGTTTTGGTCTGCAGGTCAATATCTGACTGCTAACCCGGCAAAAATCCGACAAAATTAACAGAGAAGAAGGCCGGCGATATGCCGGCCTTTTGACTGGGACAGGATTGAAATTCAATTCATTTCACCAGCGTCCGGCAGAACTTGTCGATGCGTTCCAAACCCTTCTCGATGTTCGCCATGCCGGTCGCGTAGCTGAGCCGGATGTACTCGTCCGCGCCGAACGCGATGCCGGGCACGGCGGCAACCTTCTCCGCTTCGAGCAGCTTGGCGCAGAAATCAGCGGACTTGAGCCCGGTCTTCGAGATGTTCGGGAACAGATAGAACGCGCCCCGGGCATTGACGCAGGAAATGCCCGGAATGCTGTTCAATTTCTGATGGGCAAATTTGCGGCGTTTGTCGAATTCCGCCAGCCACTTGGGCAGATGGTCCTGCGGACCGGTGAGCGCGGCCACGCCGCCTTTCTGGGCGAACGAGGTCGGGTTGCTCGTGCTGTGGCTTTGCACGGCGTCAATTGCCTTGGCAATCGGCTCCGGCGCGGCCAGAAAACCGAGCCGCCAGCCGGTCATGCTCCAGGCCTTGGCCAGGCCGTGAACGATGATGGTATGCTCCTGATGCGCCGGCGAAAAACTGGCGACGCTTTTGACCTTCGCGCCATCGTAAAGCAGGTGCTCGTAGATTTCGTCGCTCATGATGAGGACGCCTTTCTCGACGCAGATGTCGCCGATGGCCTTGGTTTCCTCCGGGGTATAGACGCTGCCGGTCGGGTTGCTCGGCGAATTCAGGATGAGCAGCCGGGTGTTCGGCGTGATGGCGGCGCGCAGCTGCTGCGGCGTGATCTTGAATTCGGTCTTGTCGGTGGTCGGCAGGATCACCGGCTTGGCACTCGCGAGTTTCACCATTTCCGGGTAGCTCAACCAATACGGCGCGGGGATGAGCACCTCGTCGCCTTCCTGGCAGGTGGCGATGATGACGTTGTAACAGGAGTGTTTGCCGCCGCACGAGACGATGACCTGCGACGGTTTGTAAGTGAGGCCGTTCTCGGTCTTGAATTTGTTGGCGATGGCCTCGCGCAATTCGGGGATGCCGCTGGACGGGGTATATTTGGTGAACCCGGCGGCGAGCGCCTTGGCGCAGGCGTCCTTGATGTGCTGCGGCGTGTCAAAGTCCGGCTCGCCGGCGCCGAACCCGACCACGTCCTCGCCCGCAGCCTTCATGGCCTTGGCTTTGGCATCAATGGCGAGGGTGAGCGAGGGTGAGAGCGAAGCGGCGCGTTGGGATATTTTGTAGTTCATAGTCAGTGAGAAACAGATTAGGAGCAGTCCGTTGAAATTCAAGAAGGGAATTCCCCGGCCAATTCTCAGGGGGTAGGGCAGGGGCGTTTGAATCATTGACAAAACTGATAAACGATTGAAAATATGGAAGCATCTCATTATGAATGGTTTTTTCCCAAGGGACTTTTTCCATCGGGTGGTGTTGGCCATCACGCTCTTTCCCGGCTTGGCGGTGCACGGACGCATTTACACCATCACCGACACCAACGACACGACCGGGGTTACCAGCCTGCGCGGAGCCATCATGGATGCCAATCGCCGGGGCGGAAACAATCTCATTTATCTTGGCCGCGAGATGCGAAATGGTCCGGGCGATCAGCCGCAATTCCAGGGAATTTATCCACTGACCATAGCGGGTGCGGATGAGGATGCGGCGCAGACCGGTGATCTGGACATTACGAATGGGAACCTGACCATCATTGGCGCCGGTTCAAATGTTACTATTGATGCGACCAGCCTCGGCGACCGGGTGTTTGAAATTTTGCCGCAGGCCCGGTTGTCGTTGAAGAGCATTACCATCATTGGCGGCAATGCTCCCGCGGGAACGAACAGCCAGGTGGTGTTTGGTGCGGGCGGTAGTGGAGAAGGAGGTGGTGGAATTTTGAATGCCGGTCACCTGGCCTTGGAACATTGCGCGCTGAGCGGAAACTTTTGCGGCATGGGCGGTGATGGCCTTCTCAACGTCAGCGGCAACGGCGGCAATGGGGGTGGCCTATGCAATCTTGGTGTCGCGATGCTCGATGATTGCCTCATCAGCGAAAACTGCAGCGGTGCCGCGGCAACCGTGTACGGGAACGGCGGGCACGGTGGCGGGATTTACAACGTTGGTGCGATGACATTAAATCATTGTGTGGTGGTCAATAATTCCGCGGGAACAGGCGGGTATTTTGACGGAACCAATGGTCTGGGCGGCAATGGTGGTGGCATCTACAATATTGGCAGGCTAACATTAAATATTTGCACCATCAGTAGCAATGGGTGCGGCGCAGGCGGCATCGGCACCATTGTTAGTCATGGTCTTCCCCTGGATGGCCCTTTGGTCTGCCCGGGTGGCACAGGTGGAATGGGCGGCGGCATTTTCAACGCCAGCAGCCTGTCCCTGGACGACTGCACCATCAACAGCAATTCCGGTGGTGAGGGGGGCGCTGGTTTGGGTGACGGAGGCAATGGCGGCGCGGGGGGCGATGGTGGCGGCATTTACAATACGGGCCAATTGACGCTGCATACGTGTTCCATCAGCGGCAATATCTGTGGCATGGGTGGTATTGCCGGATCCAGCCGTTCGGGTACAGGCGGTCCAGGGGGCAATGGTGGTGGAATTTACAGCATCAACCGACTGATTCTCTTGTCCTGCACGATTGCCAACAATTCCAGTGGCGCCGGCGGTTCCGGCGCCGACAGTCTTGTAGCTGGCCAGGCTGGAGGCGATGGTGGCCCCGGGGGAAATGGCGGAGGTATCTTTGGTGCCTTGATTGGTTTTCACCCGAGGCTGGGCAACAATTTGATCGCAATGAATTTTAGCGGTATTGGTGGCGTTGGCGGTGCTGGCGGTCCCGGCGCCGGTGGTTGCAATCCTCCTGAGCCCGGTTGCCCGCTTCCCATCGATCCGGGACTTCAAGGTTTGTCCGGTGCCGACGGTTCCAGCCCGGATCTGGCCGGTTATTTTATATCATTGGGTTACAACTTGATTGGCGTGTCCGATGGCAGCGCCGGCCTGGTGAACGCTGTCAATGCTGACCTGGTAGGCAATAGCGTGTCACCCATCGACCCGCTCATCGGTCCGTTGCAGATGAATGGTGGTCCGACGCCCACCCATGCCTTGTCGCCCAACAGCCCGGCTTTGGACAAAGGAAACAGCTTTCGCTTGCGCCGAGACCAACGCGGCCATCGTCGACCCCACAATTATCACCCGGGAAATACGACGGGCGACGGCAGCGACATCGGGGCATTTGAACTCGACGCGCCGCTCGCGTTTTTCCCTTCCGATTGACCTACTCACCTGGGGCAATCGGAGCGAGGGTGAATGTCTTGTCGTCCACGTCCACGAACTTGAGTCCGTGCCAGCGGAGCAGGACCGTGAAGGCGCGCAGGGTCTCGTTTTTGGTCAAAGGCGTCTGGTTGTGAAAGGTGATGGTGAAGTTCGTGGGTATGGGTTTGTCTTGAACCCATTTCTGCGCGGTCAAAACCTGGTAAACATCCAAAACCTGCCGCAAATCCACGTTGATGAAATTAATGCTGTCGCTCGGCAGAGTGTTGACGGTATTGGTTGACGCTGGCTGCCGGGCGGCCGGCCGGGCCGGCAACGCACTAGGCAAAACCAGGTTGGTGACCCCGGCGGGAACCACCCAGGTAAATTTGTCCCCGTCCGCGATGATCCGGACTCCCCGGTCTTCCAGGGCTTTTTTCAAGGGGGCGATGGCTTCCGCCTTGTCCTGCGCCGCCAGCGAAAAGTTGAACAATAGCTCTTTCACGTCCGGATGAATCAGCAACGTCCGCTCGCTGAGGTCGGCGTATAAATCGAGCGCGTCATCAAAATCCGTCTGGGCCAGGTGCAGGCCGGTCCCCACGTTGGTCCCCAGCCAGTTCGTGTCCCGGGGCACATACAGCAGGTTTATATTGTTTTCCCGGGCGCGGACAACGCCATTAGTGCCTATCCCATTGATAAGAATATGTATGTGCTTGTCCTTGGGGTACGCGTCCTCAAAATCCTGACCTTCCTTCACCCATTTGTGCGTGGCGATGGCAAACGTGGTTTCCGGCGGGGAATCGGTGATGACCAGCAACGCCGACTGGTAATTGGTGAGGTTGGCGAGCCCGATGACACTGGTGAAATGGTCGGCCCGTGCCGGGATGGTGCCTACCAGGATACCGGCCGCCAACAACAACGGAATGTTCCATTTCACGCTCATGGCAATCGACGTGACCCGGGCAAATTATGCCTTTTAAAAAAATGTTCAACCCAAAATATCAGGCGTTATTCACGAAGGGCACTTCGGATCCTGCGCGCCAAACGGAAACAACTCCCTCTCTTCCGCGCAGCGCTGGAGCGGGGCGGAAGAGGTGTGGTGCGCTCGGCCGCAACCTCACTTCGTCAGGTAATATTTGCGCGCGTATTCCTTCACCATGCGGTCAGTGCTGAATTGCGGGACCAGGGTGACCATCGCCCGGCGGATGCGCTGGATCCATTCGCGCGGGATGCCCTGCGCGTCGCGGTTGAAGAACATCGGCACCACCTGTTCCGTCAGCGTCCGGTAAAGATGCGAGCTGTCCACGCGGTCCTGCTCCTCCACATTGTCCGGGTGCGAGTCGGTGCCGATGGCAAACCCGTTGGTGCCGTCGTAACCCTCGCGCCACCAGCCGTCGAGGATGCTGAAATTCAGGCAGCCGTGGCAGCAGGCCTTCATGCCGCTGGTGCCGGACGCCTCCAGCGGACGCCGCGGATTGTTCAGCCACACGTCGCAGCCGGACACCATCTGCCGGGCGACGTGGATATCGTAATTTTCCAGGAACACCACGTTGCCGGTCAGGTCGCTGTGTTTGCTGAGGTGAATGATCTGCTGGATGAAACGTTTCCCTTCGTCGTCGCGCGGATGCGCTTTGCCGGCGAAAATAAACTGGACGGGCCGTTGCTTGTCTTTCACCAGCTTCACGATGTTGTCGAATTGCTGGAAGATCAGCGGCGCGCGTTTGTAGGTGGCGAACCGGCGCGCGAAACCGATGGTCAGCGCGTCCGGATTCAGCAGGTGATCGAAACGGATGAAGTCGCCCACGCTCAGCCGCTGCTGCTGGAGCAACAGGCGGCGCCGGGAGAATTCAATCATCTCGCGCCGCAACCGGTAGCGCAAAGCCCACAATTCCTCGTCGGAAACAAACGCCGGGTCGGTCATCTTCTCCCAGAACTCGGCGTGGTTGACCGCCGATGCCCAGTCCGTGCCGAACTTTTGCCGGCAAATGACGGCGGTTTCGTCGTTGCTGCCGGTGACGGTGAGTTTCTTGCGCCAGAACTGGCGCACGGACCCTTTCATCCAGCCGAGCAGGTGAATGCCGTTGGTGATGTGGCCGATGGGGACTTTTTCCACCGGCGTGCCGGGAAAAAGCGGCTGCCACATTTGGCGGCTGACCTGGCCGTGCAGTTCGCTCACGCCGTTGGCGGCGCGGGACGCCTTGAGCGCGAGCACTGTCATGCAGAACGATTCCTCCAGGTTTTTCGGGTTCACCCGGCCCAGGCCCAGCAGGTCGGGGAAGGGGATGGGCAGCTGCTGCCGGTACAACTGGAACGCGTAATCCATCAGGCCCTGGCTGAACCGGTCGTGGCCGGCTTCCACCGGCGTGTGGGTGGTGAAAATGCACTGCTGCTTGGTGGCGGCCATGGCGTCGGCCAGGTTTTTCCCGGTGGCCATTTTCTCCCGGATCAATTCCAGCGCGAGGAACGCCGCGTGGCCTTCGTTCATGTGAAAGACCGACGGTTGCAGGCCGAGCTTGCGCAACAGGCGCACGCCGCCGATGCCCAGCAGGATTTCCTGCATCACCCGCATCGTGCTGTCGCCGCCGTAAACGCGCATCGTCAAATCGCGGAAATGCTGGGCGTTGTCAGGATGGTTGGCGTCCAGCAGATAAACCGGCACGCGGCCGACGTTCACGCGCCAGGCCTTGTAATAGACGCGGTTCATGTCGATCTCCACGTCCAGCACCAGCGGTTGGCCGTTGGTGTCGAGCACGGGTTCCAGCGGCACGTTCTGCGGGTCCACCAGGTTGTAGAACTCGGTTTGCCAGTTGTTTGAGTCGATGGTCTGCTGGAAATAACCTTCGCGGTAGAACAAGCCGACGCCGACGAAGCCCAGGCCCAGGTCGCTGGCGGATTTGGCGTGGTCGCCGGCGAGGATGCCCAGGCCGCCGGCGGAAATGGGGAGGGATTCGTGAAAACCGAACTCGGCGGAGAAATACGCGACGGGGTTCTGGAACAATGACGGCGCATTCAAATGGCCCCAGGTGGTTTTGGAGTCCAGATATTCCTCGAAATCGTGGAGCACGGCGCGGGCGCGCTGTTCAAAATCGCCTTCCTGCAGGCGCACGCGCAGTTCATATCCGGAAACTTCATGCAGAATGGCGGCCGCGTTGTGATAGAGATTCTGCCAGCCGCGGGGCGAGAGTTCCTGGAATAGATCCTGGGCTTCCTGGTTCCAGCTCCACCACAGATTACGGGACAATTTGTTCAAACCCGTGACCAATTCAAGCAGTTCGGTTCCCGTCAGAGGTTGTTTCATAGGTTCAGGCATTAGTTGGCCGCCGGTTCCTTTGCCGACGTTGCCCGACACTAATAAACCGCCCCCGATTCGGCAAATAAAATATTTCCCTCCGGATTCACGGGTTTTCCAGAAGCTCCACCTCTCCCCGGCTTAATGACTCGCTCGCTGCCCGCCCGCTCGTCCCTCGCGGGCCTTCGGCTCCGCCGAATTCCTTTCGCCGTTTCTCCAACGGCTCAAGTCCCCCAACTTCGTCGGCGGGGAGGGAGATCAAATTGCGGTGTAGTGTTCAGGTACAGATGTTTTCTACACGGCACGTTTGCCGTCGGCTCCAGTTGTCACCGCTTTGTTTCTCCTGTGACGCGGAAATGAAATCCGAACTGTTCAAAATGCGGGCATACAATGGCATCATCTTGTAGATAAATGGTTTATCAAAAATGTATTTTTTTTACTAAAATGGCTTGAAACGACAAGCCGTCGTGATAAAAAAGTGACGAGACTTAAGTGCCTTGCAAACTGACTGACGTGCTGGTTTTGTGGGGCGGGTTGGGAAATCAGATAGGGTTTTGGAAAATGAAAGCACATCGGGCAATCAGAACAGTTCGGGTATTCGCAGGGCAAGTTTCATCCACTCAACGGACGGGGGTGGTCCACGTAATCCCGCTTCACCTTTTCGATTCTATGAAAACGTTCTTTGCAATTCTTGTGGCGTTGTGTGTCTCAACGCCTTGGACCGATGCTCAAACTGCCTCTTCGCCGTTGCCGACTGCGAACCGCACGGGTCAACCCGCACCGGCGGACACGCCCTTTGCCGTGGTGGATCGCGGAGCCAATCATCGTGTCTGGCAGCGGACCACCTACGAAACCACGCCGGATGGGAGGCAAATTCCGCACATTCATGAGTACACCGAACTGGCAACAGGATTGCATTACTGGAAAGATGGAGAGTGGGTGGAATCGAAGGAGCAAATTGATATTCTTCCCGACGGTACTGCCGCTGCCATTCAAGGCCAGCATCAAGCTTATTTTCCCGGAAACATTTACCAGGGCGTCATCGAAGTGGTGACGCCGGATGGCGCGCACCTGCGCAGCCGGCCGATCGGCCTGAGCTATGACGACGGCAACAATACCGTGCTGATTGCCGAACTCAAGGATTCGGTCGGACAAATAATAGGTTCCAATCAGGTCATCTATCCCGATGCCTTCACGGATATTAAGGCGGATTTGCGCTACACCTACACGAAGGCTGGATTTGAACAGGACATCGTGTTGCATGAGCAACCACCGTCGCCGAAAACCTATAGGCTTAATCCGCAGACTGCCAGGCTGCAGGTATTAACGGAATTCTTTGACACGCCCGGGCCGATAAAAACGCCGACCGTCGCCAGCCGACAAAACGGTTTGAATGATACAGCGCTGGGATTCGGGACAATGAAGATGATGCGAGGCAAGGCGTTTTCAGTCAGCGACCAAGCGCAAGCCCATGCACGCGCCAAAGGCATTCCTGTTGCCAAGAGCTGGCAACATTTGTCCGGACGCACCTTTTTGGTGGAAGAACTCCCGGTCTCGAAGATTAAGCCGCAGTTGGACCAATTGCCGCTGCGAGTTGATGCCGGCACGACTCTGAATTTGCCGAACTCCCTGCGGCACAAAGTTTCCGCAACCCGTTTATTGCCATCGGTTCGACTGGTCCAGGCCGGCACTAACACGGTGCAATTGGCCAAAGCAGATTTGGACCAGAAACCGGGCGTGGTGTTGGATTATATACAAATCAACTCGGGCCCGACGGATTTCACGTTCCAAAGCGCCACAACTTATTTTGTAGCGGGCGAAATGAACTTTAGCGGCACAACAACATTTAAAGGAGGGTCGGTTATTAAAGTAGCAGTTGGCTGGGATTCTGCAGTAGATATTGACGAAAATGGCACTGTCGTCTGCCCGACCAACCCGGCTCAACCGGCTGTGTTCACCTCAATGAATGACGATTCAGTCGGAGAGACCATCGATGGTTCAAGCGGTGGGCCCATTTATTCTGACGTAGGTGGATTTCTGACTTTAAATTGCCCTGACCCCGTTCTCCGCAACCTGTGTTTTAAATACGGTTATCATTGTGTCCTCGATTGGTATTTCTATGGTGGCAACAATCGAAATCTGAATATCTGGGACTGTCAGTTTATGAATGTGGTGATCGCTGTTGAAGTGGATAATTGCAACGTGGGGCTGCACAATGTGTTGATTACAGAGGTCGGGGACGACAAGCCAATCTACATCGATGATTCCGGTGATTTAGTCGCTGAAAATGTGACCGTTGACGGATACCATAATTTGGGCGGCGGCGATGAAGGAAATTATAAAACCAATTGTCTTTTCAGTGAATCGTGGTGGAATGGTTCGTCTTATGATTATTACGTTTCTGTCGACGGAAACGGTCGTCCCGTATCTCAAACACAGACGTTCTTCCTTCCTCCTGAGAATTACTATCTCGCGCCGAACAGTCCTTATCGTGACATCGGCACCACGAACATCAATCCTGATTTGCTGGCCGAACTTCGGCAGATGACCACCTACCCGCCGCATGGCGGTAATTGGCCTGACACCAACGCGCTTGACCTCGGCTACCACTACCCCCTGGCAGATTCAGACTACCATGGTCCGCCCGATACAGTTTGGTGGTTGCTTCAATATTTCGGCCACTGGCAAGATGTGGATGGTCATGCTGACCCGGACGGCGACGGTCTTAGCACTTCGTACGAATACGGGCATGGTGCTACTGACCCGACTACATTTGATTTTACCCGGTTGGGGCACTGGTGTTTTGACAATACCAATACGTGGGTGGGCGATGACGGGCAATTGCCACTTGCGGCAAGCAATATTGTCGGCGTTGTAAGTTGGAACACCAATGCCGTACGGATGGACAGTGCCAATCCTGCCATCCTGACCTATCGGGATGTGGAGATCGCCAGCGGCAAAGCCAATATCATTCTGCACGATGGCACCGTCCGGTTCTGGTTCAAGCCGGATTGGAGCAGCACGAATATTGGCGGTACCGGCCCGGGTGGTTATGGCCGCCTGATCGAGATGGGGCACTATAGTCCGACTCCCACCGACGGGTGGTGGGCATTGTATTTCAGCCCGGATGGAAATCACCTGATGTTTGCTTCCGCTACCAACGGCATCATTATGACCAATCTTACGGCTGCGATTTCTCTCGTTTCCAATCAATGGTATCTGGTCAATTTTGCCTATACACATTATCTGACGACCCTTGTCATTAACAGCCAGACCAACAATGGCACCGGGATAACCTGCTTTCCCAATGCTACTGTCCGCGCTCAAGGATTACATATCGGCAGCGATGCATCCGGTCTCAATCAGGCACGAGGCACTTTTGAGGACCTGGAAACATTCAATTATTATTCACTGACGATGGACTGTTTGCCGCCAATTGCGCCATCGCAATATATTCCGCCATGGTTGGGGCTGGTTGGTTGGTGGCGCGCAGAAAGCAATGTCGTGGACAGCGCAAACTCCCACTATGGCGTCGCAGAACATATAAGTTATGTCCCCGGACATGTGGGAACGGCATTTCATTTTGATCCCACGATCAATGTTCCACGGGTAAAGGTTCCTGACCGGCCTGACTTTCAATTGACCAACGCTTTGTCAATCTCTGCCTGGGTCCGGCCCCGGGGAGACGGATATTCTATCCTTTATCGTGGAGACAGCCATAGAGGCCTGGATCCCTATAGTTTGAGCATGCAAGGCAATCATTCGCTGCAATTTTCCATCCAGGATGAGGCAACCAATGTGGCATCCATCTCTACTGTGATTGCTTATGACCAATGGTGGTACGTCACTGCTACCTTCGACGGTGATTCAGGAACGATGAAGCTGTACGTCAATGGAACGTTGGTCAATCAAACCAATACCACCATCAAGCCTTTGCAAGTTCTGAATCCCAGTTTGGATCCAGCCATCGGCATTGGAAATGTCGGCGAAGATAGAAATAATTTTCCGTTCGTAGGGGATATTGATGAGGTCATGCTCTACGCCCGGGCACTCTCGCCGGATGAAATCAATGCCATTTACAGTGCCGGAGCGTCACAAATTCCCAGGTGTGGCTGGACAACGAATGGCCCGCCGTACCTGAGTTATGTTCACTTGCTTAAACTCCCGGCAAATAACGGGACATACGCTATTCCTTACTCGACTTTACTGACAAATTCAGATGCCTATGACCCTCAAGGCTATCCTCTAGTGTTTAAGGTGGATTCGGTGGCCACCGGCTCATTGATGATCAACGGTGCCCCGTTTGGACCGGAAAATTGTACCATCAATTCTGCGGCCGCAGTGGTCTGGACGCCTCCCGCAATGATGGTGGCACCCGGGACGCCCGCTTTTCGGGTTTATGTATTTGATGGCATATATCGCTCTGTCAATACCGTGGATGTTGTCATAAAACAACACCCAAAGACACATCTGTTTGGCTGGGGTTATAATTCGTACGGAGAGGTGGGCAATGGATTACTGGCTGACCCGGCAAGCGACCCGGCCGAGAGCACTTTTGATCCACTTATGTGGCAGTCAGCACAGAACCTCATCCCCCGGGATCCGCGCTGGCAATATTATCCCACAAATTTTATTAATATGAGCACTAATTGGTACGAATACACGCCCCGACAAATTTTAGATGCGGACAATATCATTTCGGTTTCGGCCGATGAGTCTGGCGTCTGGAGGATCACTTGCGGCATATCGGCCGATGGTAAGTTATATCAGTGGGGAACAGACTACTATTTTCTGTTTGGCAAATGTCTGGCCGCAAATACAACTAATTATTCGACTCTGGGCTCGACCACCTTCTGGGAATGGGGATCCGGTCCTCCGAGTGAAGCCCTCTATCCAGTGGGTTTGCGTGTGCCGTCACCAAGGTTATATCAAATGCCGTTTCCCAATGGGGATTATCAGCCGTTTAACAATATCAAAACAGTTGTCAACGGGGGATTATTCGAGATCGCCCTAAAGAATGACGGCACATTATGGTCATGGGGGCAGGCTTCCTGGGTGAACACTTCTCTTAATAACGCCTTCGGAAGGCATCCACAGGATGATTTGTTCCCGGGCGAGCCCGGTAGTTTTGGAATGAGTCCTCGGAGAATAGAGTTCGAAGGCAACAACAACTCGGGAGTAATTGACGGCCGACAAGTTGTGGAGATAAAAGTGGATAATTATGCGCCAGGCATTTCTCCGACCGCGATAGCGCGATGTCAGGATGGAACACTGTGGTGGTGGGGGATCATGGGCCAGTGGTTTGATAGCTGGAATTTCTGGGATGTTGATATTACTGGCGAAGAAGCTTCTCATCCGATATTTGATCCAATGGTCCCGACCCGCCTCACCAATTTTGATTCGCCCGCGGGAGTGCCGGATACTTCCTTCATTCAGATGGATATCAAGGGTAACCATTTGGTTGTTCTTAAACAAGACGGCTCGGTTTGGGAACTGGGTTATATTCCTCATCTCGATAACGGAGGTGCCGAACAGGAAGACATAATGAATAGTTACAGCCGTGTTCCGCTGCAGGTAACCGGATTGCCGCAAAACGTCGTTTCCATATGCTCAGGCATTCGGTTTGGCGTGGCAGTAACGGCCGACGGCAGTGTGTGGATATGGGGCTTTGCGCCTGATGCAAATGAAACCGCCCCGCGCCAAATCAGGTCCTTTAAAAACATCACCAAAGTGGTGTCGACCGGATACGTGTGGTGGACGGATGCATCATGGCAGCAGTTGCTGGCCTTGGATAAGAATGGTTCAGTATGGGGATGGTGGCATGATCTCAACGATTACATCAACTTCAATAACACAATCCAAACCAACGCTTTTCGCATTCCTGGACTTGAAAATGTAACTGATATATTCTGCGGTTTAGGCAATAATTTTGCAATTGGCACAGAGGAACAAGGAAAGCCTACAAATTTAAAGGCCACGTCCTTGAATCAAGGAGTTCAGCTGTCTTGGACCAATTATCCGGGCGCCAATTATTATATTGTTTACCGTTCGTTGAATGAAGAAAATGGATACGCGGCCATTGGAACAGCCACGGTTAATTCTTATCTTGACCAGAATCCTCCGTTACAAAATGGTGTGACGTATTATTATGAGGTTTCAGCGGTTATCAATGGAGTCGAGACAGCCCAATCCTGGTGGGCGGCGGCCACGCCACAGCCTGTTCCGTCGCCGGTCGTAAATCTCGTGGCGGTTAATGAATGCCGGGCGGTGAAACTTCTATGGAGCGCGCCAGCGAATGCCGCGCTAAGTAACCCGCAGGAATATCGCATCGAACGGCTTAGCCCGTTTGACGTCGCATTTGTGCCGGTTGCGCACTGCCAGCCAGGAGCAACCTCATATGAAGACGATTTGATTGTCGCTGGCCAGACCTGCTATTATCGGGTCATTCCGGTCAATTCTGCCGGTTCGCCCGCCACAAATATTTGTGCCATTGTGCACGGATCACTTGACGCCGGCAGTTGCGCTCCCTGCCCGACCATTTCCGCCAATTGGTGGCAGGGCCCATGGTTTGATGTCGGTGCGCCGACTCCTTCGGAATTCGGGTTTAACAGCACTGCAACCCTATGCTGGACCGGGCCACAGACCGGTTCCTGGGGCGCGGGATTGACAGGGTTCCGCATCCACTGGCGTATTGAATATCAATATAATAATAAAACCTATACTTTCGGCCCGTTCTCGCGAGACGTCAGTTTGACCGACGTGGCGGCAAATGTGCCGCGCACCATGCCCAACGGTGATTCGGTAATGTGTTATCAGTCTAGTTGGCAATCGTTTGGGGATTATGGAACAAAATGGTGGGCCAGTGTTTCGGCAATTGTCAATGGACAGGAGAGCCTGCCGTCCATCGAAGTCGGACCGAGAAGCGCTTCAACGGGAACGCTGGTTTGGAACGTGACGCCGCGTGCGGTCCCTGGTTATCAGCAGGTTTATTTGGATTGGCAGGATGATGATGCAATATGTCAATACGCAGTCGAGTGCTCTACTTTGCCTCCATCAATCGGCTTTGTTCTCGGTGATTGGGTTACCTTAGCCGATGGTCTTACCGAACCCCGGTATTGGGACGTTGGATTTGCAGCGACAAATTTTGCGCCGGTTGACATCAAGTATTTATTCCGCGAGGACCGCCCGCCGAATTTGATTGGAAGATTGAGAGCGGATCCTGCTTCAAAAGATCCGGTATCCACCATTGTTTGGGGGTTGCTGTCGAGTTCGGCAACCAACATGTTGGCAAACGCGAACGCAAATGATGCTACAAGTGTGCGGCAGCTTCTGGCATCAGAATTTAATCGCATCATGCACAGCGGTTCTGTCATCTTCACCACCAATGAGGTCGGAATGACCGATGCGGACCTTTCGACGCAGACCAGAAATCTTTTAGGCCGCCTGAACAACACTAATCCGCCTCTTTCATCGGACGAACTGGTCCACTTGAACCGTTTGTTGCTGGAAGATGCCTATGTTCATGAAATCGCCCGGATTGACGAGCCGGCCCCGGCGGAGTTCGTTTCTGGAGAGGTCCATGACATATACCACCTGGTGCTCCATCTGTTGAGTAGTGACCCTGGTCCCGTTACAAAGTTCGTGACCAATTACCTGTCGCAAGCCGACCGAGACACTCTTGCTGGTTATAATGGGACTGACCTTCCCATCCAGCGATTGATGGCGGTGAAATTGACCCGGATCATTCAGACCAACGTGGTCTTGTTTACAACGAATGATGTCCAGTCGGAGTCTGCTCGTAATGTTTCGGCCCGCACACGGGAGTTGTATGCCCGCAGGGCCGAGCTGAATACAAACGAGATTTCTCTGCTCAACCGCCTGTTGTTGGAAGATGCATGGTTTTACCTGGAACCGTTGAGTACGCATAGATATTATTGGATTCATGCGATTTCCTGCGGCGGTCCTGACGCCTATAGTGCCTGGGTCGCAGCTCGGCCATCGGATCAGGCCACCAACCCGCCACCTCTCAGTTTTTCTGCCCAGGCTTTCCCTTACAACAGCATGGCGCTGGTCCAGTGGAATGTGCCGGACACTACCGACCAAACCTCCGGGTTGGATACGACCTGGCAGTTCTCGGTCGAACGAAAGGAAGGAACCAGCGGCACCTACGCCCTAATCTCGCAAACCGGTTTCGGACTGACATACCTGGATCCGGATGTTGTAAATGACCACAGCTACATGTACCGGGTTACTGCTTTTGACCCGCTGTACAATCGCTATCAGGCGGAAACTGCTTTGGTAACGCCGACCAATAGCGCCGGGCTTACCTTGTTTGATCCTGCGCCGGGAAATAGCTATGTGGACCTCACCTGGACGCCCATCCGGGCCAACCAGTTCAATGTCAAACATTCCCTCAATCCGAATGGTCCGTATGAGATCGTTGCCAGCATCAATACGCAAAATGCCTTCCACAGTGCGCAGAATGCCTATCGCCATTTAAATGTTCAAAACGGTGTGACGCATTATTACCAGATTCAGGCCTTCCTTCCGACTGGCCTGGAAATCGATTCGGACATAAAGAGCGCCACCCCGTTGGCAACGCTGGCGCCGTTGCCGCCCGATAATTTTCACGGACGGTTTATGCCCGACAGCACAAATGGGCAGGTTGTGCTCTCTTGGAATGCGCGGAGCGGTGCGCATACCTATCAAGTGTTCGTATGCGATCAAAGTCGCTTGACGCCCTTGGCCGGGTACAACGGGGTCAACACGGCCTGCACCTATAAGATCCCGGAAGGTACCGTTGCAAACACCGTGTTCACTTTTGCCGTGCGTTCTGTCAATGCCCAGGAATTGGCCGGTGACCTGGTGGAAACAACCGTCACGAACCTGGCACAAGCTGTGCCACCTGATGCTGGTACCGCTCCTGTTGTCCTTCAAGTTGCGGGCTCGCTGGTGGACCTGCCTGTAACCGCCCCCACAAATCTCGCTTTAAATGCGCAGGTAAACGTGCCGGACGTTCAACAGGTTAATTTCTATGTTGATGGACAAATCATAGGGACTGCCAACAGCGCTCCGTATCAAATTACCTGGTTCCATGTCCCCGGCGGATCCCACTCGGTCACGGCCACGGCTTTGGTATATGACCCGAGCAGTACTGTGTTCGGAACAGCTACAACTTATAATTCAAGTGAGATCCAAGTCGATGTCACGGTCGAGCCTGAATTGGCGGCGTATCAGACCTCAGCCTCGGATTTGCAACTTCCGGCCCCGGCCCTGCCAATTGGACTTTCCCGCTCCTATACCAGCCGGAGCATCGGGGCGAATGGAGTACTGGGTGTTGGCTGGTCGGCCAGTTGGAGTATGGGATCAGTAAAACTGTCCACTGATCTAAATAGTGGTTGGGTTGGAGTAGTTCAAACAGTGCTTGGAACCCCCCAATACTATATCAGCGAAAGCGCCGCGCATTACATGACGGTGACATTGCCCGATGGACAGAGTGTTCAGTTTGCTCCACAACTGAATTATTACCCAGGCAGACACCCGGAAGAATATGATTCTGTTTCTGGCGATGCCACTTTAAGTATGAATTATCAGCCTTTCACTGTAAACCAGGGTTCGCTCATCAGCGATGGCGTTAACGATCTGACAGCAGACAATTATTCGTCCGCCACTTGGAACACCGCCCCGGTATCGTTTGGTTCACTCGGCCCGTCACAATTCACCTATACCTCTCCCGACGGAACTGCATATTTGTTCAGTCAACCAGGTGGCGATACCCTTTCCTGGCTACTGACCAGGATCACTGACCGCAATGGCAATTCGTTGATCTACACTTATAATAATTCTGACAACACGCTGCAATCCATCAGCAATTCCTGCGGCCGCAGTGTCCGTTTCAGCTATTCCGTGCCGCAAACTGGCACGACCAACATCTCCGTTTTTGATTCCCTGCAACCGCAAGGCAACGCGGTGATTGTGTATGTCACCGTCAATAGCCAGCTCACCGAGGTTCGTCGATTGGTCGATCGTAGTGCGGGCACGTACGAAACAACCCGTTACGCCTACGGTACCGCCGGCGCCGATTTGAATCGCCTCACTGACATCACCGATGCGCGTGGGATCAGGGTGCTGCACAACGTCTATACGAACTCCAATGGCGACGTCATGGTTCAAATCTCACCCGGCCGGACCAACACGTTTCAATTCGATTCCACCACCTACAACCTTACGGTTACTGCCACGTCCAGCACGGCCACCAACACGGTGCTGATGACCAGCGATGCTTCCGGCGCAATTTCCGGCGCAACGCAACCGGTCAGTGGTTCCACGCCGGCCAATACTCTGGTAACTCAATGTACTTACGACGATCGCGGTCGCTTGATCGCCCAGACCGATGCCAATGGCCACACCAAGACCTACACCTATGACGATTTGGACCGTCTGGTCGGCCAATCCGACGAGAATGGCAATGGCACATCTGTTGCGTTGAACAGTTTCGGCCAGCCGAACATTTCCACGGATGCCCGGGGCAAGCAGACGTTGTATGAATACGACAACCAGGGTAATCCGTTGAATGTCCGTGACCCGTCAGGCACCGCGACCGATTATGTTTATTCCGATCCGGTCAATTCCGGTGGCCAGGTTCAATTGGGTAAGATGCTGGCCAGTCAGAAGCAAAATGTGCCGTTTGTGCCCTACACGTTGGTCACGGAATATACCTACAATACCAATAGTCCAATCAAGGGTGACCTGACCAGCGAGTCTCAAAAGTGGATGATGGATACCAACACCATCGGTAATGCCGTTACGACGTCCTACCAATATGATGCCAATGGAAATCGCACTCTCGAAATCAAGACCCGCACGGTCAATGGCGGCACACAATACATCACCAACGCCTACACCTACGATGCGCAGAACCGTGTGGTGATGACGGTGGTCAGCGCGGGTGGTGCCGAAATCCTTGCGCCACAGACCAACTCCGTTGCCTACAACAAGCTGGGCAAGCAATCTGTTAGCACCGATGCGGCAGGCCGTTCTACGACCAACATTTACGACTTCAATGGCAATCTCATTGAGACCGTCTATCCCGATGGCATGGTCAGCCGCACCAGCTACGACGGCTTTGGCCGGCAGCAATATATCCAGGAACGTGCCAAACGTCTCAGATTCACCGATAACCCGACCACCGCTCCTGCCACTCGCAATACCTACGACGCTTCCGGCCGCGTGATCAAGGTGGAGAAATTTGACAACGTCACGCTTACCGAACCTCAGGCCACCGCCGGGACCGACTTTGTGGGCGCTCCAACCGAGACGCAATACAAGATCGTGGCGACCGATCCCGGCAGCAGCGCACTGACCACCACCCGTACGTTCTATGATGCGGTTGGCCGTGTGCAATATTCCGTGAGCGCCCGTGGTGCCGTCACGGAATACCGTTACGACGATGCCGGCCGGCGCACAAACGTCCTGGTTTATACCGGCTACACGTTTGATCCTGCCCAGACCGGAACAAACGCTCCAAATCCGTCGGGCCCAAGCCAGAGCACGTCTTACACTTACGATGCTAATGGCAATCAACTCACTGTCACCGACGCAGCCGGACATACGACCACTTCGATTTACGATGATGCCAATCGGGTCATTGAAGTTCGTTATCCCGCCAGCAACGGCACGGTGAGCCGGTTCCTGTATTACGATGGGTTGGGCCGGAAAATACAGGAGAATGATGAGGCGGGTGTGGCCACCACTTACTCATATGATTTCCGTGGATTGCTGACCTCGGTGACGCTGGCTGCAGGCACGGCCCAGGCGGTCACGATGGTCTATCAATACGATGAATTGGGCAATCTGACCACACAGACCGATGCCGCAGGTCACGGCACGACTTTCCGTTACGATGCGCTGGGCCGGCGCACTGGCCGAACGTTGCCGTTAAATGAATCCGAAGGTTTTGCCTATGATGTCGTCGGAAACGTGATCTACCAGACCAACTTTAATGGCGTGGTCATCACCAACCAATATGACGTGATGAACCGGCTGACGAGTTGCAGCTCCGTCAACGGCTACGCCGTCAGTTACGTTTACAGGTCACCAGGTTTGAAGGCAACCATGACGGATGCGAGTGGTGTGACGAGCTATAGCTACGACAGTTTGAGGCGATTGCAAGTCAAGACGGTCGCTTGGACGAACGGTCCGACCGCGTCATTAAATTATCTCTACGACAATACCGGCAGCCTGACCAACCTGTGGTCCAGCACGTCCAATGGGGTGAATCTGGTTTACAGCTACGACTTGTTGGGCCGGTTGACAAATGTGCTGGCCAATGGCAACGCCGCCGCCGACTACGGCTTTGATTTGGTTGGTAATCTCCAGTCCATACGCTATGGCAACGGCGTGTCGAATCTCTACCAGTATGATTCGCGCAACCGGCTGACGAGTCTGGTATGGAAAACCAACGAAACGGCCATTGCCAGTTTCGCCTATCAGCTCGGACCGACAGGCAATCGGACGAGCCTGAGCGAGACCATAATTGGTACGAGCCAGCAATATGCCTGGACGTATGATTTGCTTTACCGATTGAAACAAGAGGTGATCAGCGGCGGAACCAGCGGGACGTTGCTTTACGGCTACGATGCGGTGGGTAATCGCACCAACCGTCAATCCTCCATCTCCCAACTCACCAATTGCATTTCCAGCTTCAACGCCAACGACTGGTTAACGGCCGACAACTACGATAATAATGGAAACACAACCGGTTCGTCCGGCAACTCCTATCAATACGATGCGCTGAATCATCTGACCAATGTGAACAACGGCGCCATCCTGATGACGTATGACGGGGACGGGAACCGCGCCAGCAAGAAGCTTGGTGCGACGACGACGTTCTATCTGGTGGATGATCGGAATCCGAGCGGCTATGCACAGGTGTTGGAGGAACAGAAAGTTAGCAGCACTACGACGAATCTCGCCTTCGTTTACAATTACGGCCTGAGTTTGATCAGCCATAGGCGGCTCGCTAATGGACTGGTCCGATACTACGGCCTTGATGGGCATGGCAGCGCCCGGCTCCTGATCGATGGACCCACGGCCACCGTGACGGATGTGTTGACCTACGATGCGTATGGCAACCTGATCGCATCGATAACGGGGACCGGCATCAGGCCATACCTCTTCTGCTGTGAACAATGGGACCAGGATTTGGGGATGTATTACCTCAGGGCAAGATATTATGCCCCCGGCACCGGCCGCTTCTGGACGATGGATACCTATGAGGGGAACAACGAGGATCCGCTGTCCCTCCACAAATACCTCTATTGT
>CAYPSF010000009.1:0-53658 GCA_964413165.1 uncultured Bifidobacteriaceae bacterium | reverse complement strand
TGCCGACGACACAAATCATCATGCTGACGGTTTATCAGAACACGGAAAACATTTTTAATGCCCTCGCGGCCGGCGCCACCGGTTACATGCTCAAACAGACGCCGCCGGCCGAACTGCTCACGGCCATCCAGAATGTGCATGCCGGCGGTTCACCCATGAGCAGCCATATCGCGCGCAAAATCGTGCAATCCTTTCAACAGCGATCAGCTGCCTTGCCCGGAGAACAAAGCCTTTCACCTCGCGAAGGGGAGGTTCTCAACCTGTTGACCAAAGGTTATCTCTACAAGGAAATCGCCGAAACCATGCAGGTAACTTATGCCACCGTCCATACCCATATCCGCCACATTTACGAAAAACTCCACGTCCGTTCGCGGACCGAGGCTGTGGCCAAACATTTGGGTCAAACCCGGTCCCGGCGCGAGCCGGTCGAAACTGCCTGAACCGGGGTCACCAGAACTGGCGATGGCTAGTTATTAGGTCTATGGTACATTCAGATTAATCCCGTTTGTGATGGCCTGCGATGAAAGCCGGATACCCGGTTGTGGCAGGCGAGAAATGTTACTTAAAAAGTGACCGTGCAAAACATAAAGCCCTGTCTGGAGCCGGAAATTGAACCGGAACTAAAAGTGTCCGCTCGCGCGGGCGCGCCCATTTTTTTGTTTTTTAATTCATAAAAATCTGCACCCCCAAAACCCCAATCATCATGAAAACCCAAAACCCTACACAACTGCGTATGCAAAATTCCCCGGCGGCTTCAAATCCGCCTTCCGCCCTCGACCGTCTCTGGCTGTTGCTGATCGTCATTGCCGGCCTGCTCGGGGCTGTGGGCGCCCAGGCGGCCAACCAGACTTGGACGAATGCGCCGGTCAATAATTTTTGGGCCAATACCAATAACTGGAACGCCCAGGCGTTTCCCGGCGGGTCCAATATCGTGAACAGCACCGACGTGGCCTTTTTCACGAATGCCATACCGCTCAGCGGGATTGGCGGCGCCGGCAACCCGATCACCAATGATTTTCAGCGCAGTCTCAAAGGTTTGGTTTTTGATACGGCCAGCTGCGGTGCTTATGTGTTTGGGAACAGCTTGAATGACAATTTTCTTCAGATCTGCGGCACAGCAGTCGTCACCACCAACATCAGCATCACTTCCGACGTGACCAATCCAATCGTTTTCAAACAGGCCATCCGCCTCGTGGTGCCTAACAGCACCAATCTCCGGATCGATTTCACCAATAATGCCGTCAACCCCAACGCCAGTTTCTTTTTTACCGCCATCACGAATAGCACGGCATCTACCCGTCCGCTGTCGCTGTTTTTGAACGGGTCCAACACCGGCACCAACACCATCGCATACGTCGACGATCAAAACGCCGGTTCCGGCGCCATTCAAATCTTTAAGGAAGGCACTGGTCTGTGGATCCTTGCATCTTCCAACGACCTGCCGCAAAAGACCAGCGCCGGTGTGCTGGCCGGAACGTTTGTCGAGGGTGGGACGCTTGAGGTGAAGGATCCCTGGTCGCTCGGCGCGATCACGGGTCCCAATGTGGTCATTCAAACGAACGGAATACTGAAGGTTGACGGGGTGACTCTCCTGAACGGGACCCTCTTGAATGTCGGCGGCCTCACGCTTCGGAATGGCGGAACTTTATTGGCCAATGGTACCTGCACGAACAATGGCATTGCGATCGGCAACGCTGGAGGAACGAGCGTGACTGTGGCCACGACCAGCGCCAGTGACTCGCTGATTGTCACCAACAACACGGGTGGTGCAGCTGACACCTTGCTCCATATTTCCGGCCCGGGAACGGTGGTATTGGACGGCACCA
Source organism: uncultured Bifidobacteriaceae bacterium (assembly GCA_964413165.1). Taxonomy (GTDB): domain Bacteria; phylum Verrucomicrobiota; class Verrucomicrobiia; order Limisphaerales; family UBA11358; genus UBA11358. The sequence continues at coordinate 51,832 of CAYPSF010000009.1, read as the reverse complement.
GCAGCTACCTGGGCAAATGGACCGTGGATTCCGGAACTTTGCAGCTTACCAATGCCTTGGCATTGGGCAATGGAAACGGCGCCAATCTGAACATTGCCGCCGGGGCAACGTTTGATGTGACTCCTCTTGGCGCGGTCAGCTATGCCCTGGCTACCAAGGCGCTGAGCGCCAGCGGTACCGGCAACACCCCCGGCACGACCGCGGCGACGATTAAAGCGGCTCCCGGCGGGACGGTGAGTTTGGTGGCCGGAGCGAAAGACATTACGTTGAACTTTGCACCCACGTCCTTTACCGGTGATCTCACGCATCCTTCGCTTTTTGTTTCCCAGGGCACATTGGCGCTCAGCGGCAACGGGATCATTGTCAATAACGTATCCGGCACTCCTCTCGGCGTAGGTACTTACCGTGTGGTCGAACAAGCCAGCGGCAGCATTTCTTCCGGTGGAGGTTACGCCGCCATCGTGACGGGAAACGGACTGGCCGCGGGAAATATCGGGGTCATCCAGGTTTCCGGCGGAAACTTGAATTTGGTGGTAACGACCTACACACCACTGAATTTGAAATGGTTCGGTGGTCTTAACGGCAACGCTTGGGACACGGCGATCACCGCCAACTGGACCAACGGCGTTTCCGCCACTGTGTTCAACAATGCGGACAATGCCATCTTTGATCCGATCGGGTCGGCTAACCCGACTGTCAACCAGACCGGAACACTGGTTCCAACCAGCATTACGGTGGATACCAGTGCCAACAATTACACCCTTGCCGGCAGTGGAGTCATTGCCGGTACCGCGGGTCTGACCAAAATCAGCAGCGGCACGTTGCTGATCCAGTCCCTCAACGCGTATCGCGGTGGCACGGTCATCAGCAACGGCACACTTCAGGTCGGCGTCAGCAACGCCGTGCCGAACAATGGGCCCGGAGATGTTTCCGTTGTGAGCCCTGGCAAGCTGGACTTGAATGGCTTTGATGACACCATCAATGCTCTGATCGGCAACGGTACGGTGGACAACACCGCCGGCACTCCCTCTGTGTTATCCATCGGTTTCAACGGTGACGCGGGAACCTTCTCCGGCATTGCCCAAAATTCCTCCGGTACGTTGGGATTGACCAAGGTCGGTACGGGAGTGGAAACGCTTACCGGCGCCAATACCTATACCGGTCCCACAATCGTTAATGCCGGCATCTTGAGAGTGGCCAATACCAACGCCTTGGGTTCAGGCAACAGCCCCGTGATAGTAAATAGTGGTACTTTGGATTTGGCCACCAACCTGGTGGTGGATAGTCTGCAAGGCGCCGGTGGAACGATTATCAACAATTCAACCACCACCACGAACGTACTGATCATTCAAAACATCTCAACCAACCTCTCGACCTACGACGGTTTGATAGCGAATGGCACCAGTGGCCGCCTCAGCGTTTATGTGAAGTCCGGCGCGTTCCGGATGGATGGGGTCCAGAATACTTACAGCAACGGGACCATCATGGCCTCCGGCACCACGCTCGCCATTGGAGCGCTTTCGGGCAATATCGCCACCAGCGGCCGGGCCGGCACCGGCAATGTCATTGCCAGCAACGCAGTGACCATCTCCTTGCCTAGCGCCCTTTCCATTGCGGCAACAATGCCGAATGATATTGTCACGGTGGATGGTGCAACCGTGACCTTCATTTCCTCGAGCCTTGGCAATTTCTTCAATGGAGCGTTTTTCGGCAGCGCCACGGCTACCAATGTGCTCACGGGCAACTTTTCTCTGGGCGGCAACCTCGATTTCTCCAACTTCCTGGGCACGGTGATATTCACCAACACCGTCGCGACCCGCTGGGCTAACACCACCCAGACGCCGGGCGGTGACAATACCACATTTATCATGCTGCCCAACGCCACGATGTTCACCCGGGATAATCCCGCTGTCCGATTGGGTGCTTTGTGGGGCAGCAGCAGCAGCAGCATCACTGGCGGCGGCAATGCCGCGGGCGGTACCTTCTGGATCGGTGCCAAGGGTGTGGACAGTGTATACTCCGGAACGATCTCCGGTACGAATAACCTCGTCAAAACCGGCACCGGCGTGTTTACCCTGGATGGCGGGGCCGGCACCAATATCACGTCGCCCGATGGTGGGTTCACGTTCGCAACCAATCTGTCGGCGTCGGTCGCCAACATCAATATCAAGGGCTTCGTGACGGTCAGCAACGGCGTGCTGAAGCTGGTCCTGCCGGTGGTGTTGACCAATTCACCTGGCGGTGATGTGCCCGCGCCCATCACGCTGGCAGGGGCGACTGCGGTGCTCGATGCGTCCTCCATGGGCTATGTCAGCAACGAGGTCGATGCGGCCGATAATGTCACAGTCACCAACCTCGTCTATTATACCAACGGTGTGTTGGAGATTGCCGCCAACCAACTCCTCGGTGGCTTCGGGACCATCCGGGGCAGCGTAATGGCCCGTCCTGGCTCGGTTTTGAATCCCGGCTATACGGGAGTTACCAGGAACACCAATAACGTCTTTATCATGACTAATGGAGTGGGTACCGGCATCCTGAACGTGACCAATAACGTCAACATCTCCGGCACGGTCAATTTCCGGCTCAACCGGACCAATGCGGTCAACGCAGATGAACTGGCGGCTGCCACTTTCACCATCAATCCGACGGCTACCGTGACGGTCACCAATGTTGGGCCGCCGCTCCAGGGCGGAGAGGTGTTCCACCTGTTCAACCATCCGGTGTCCGGGTTCGCCTCCGTCACCCTGCAGTCCATCACACCTTTCACTTGGACCAATAATCTGGCCATTGATGGTACGATTATCGTGTCCACCAGCACCAACGCCGATCTCATTGGGCTGCTTATCACTCCGGCCGGCGCATTGTCGCCCGCGTTTAATTCGAACATATTGAGTTACGCGACGACGGAAGCGTACTCTAACGGCTCCATCACAGTTACCGTTACCAATGCCAACACGTCGGCCACCAATAAGGTGATTTATAACGGCGTTACCAACATCGTCGCTTCCGCCACCGCGAGCGGGGCGCTGCTGCTCAATTCGAATCCGGCTATCACCAACGTCGTTACCGTCCAAGTGACGTCGCAGGACGGTTTGACGGTAAAGACCTACGTTGTGAACGTGGCCCGGCTGGTGAATCAGTCTGCGGTGACACTCACCAACTCGATTGGTGGCGGCAACCTGACCCTGACGTGGCCGGTGGATCACACCACCTACCGTTTGCTGGAACAGACCAACTCGCTGGCGGTGGGTCTGGCCCACAACGCCAATAATACGAACAACTGGTTTGTGGTTCCGGGCTCGGCGGCCACCAATCAGATCATAATACCCCTGGTAAATCTGACCAACGGAACGGTGTTTTTCCGCCTGATTTACCCGTAAATCGGGTAAAAAATGGAAATTGGATTGAAGTTATAATCGCCCGGGCCGATGTTAAAGCATCGGCCCGGGTTAAAAAAAAAGTACATGAGAAAACGATTGAACAAGTCGATGAATGGCCCTAGCCACTGCCGGCGCGGGTTTACGTTGATTGAATTGCTGGTGGTAATTGCCATCATTGCCATCCTGGCCTCCCTGCTGCTCCCGGCTATGTCTGCGGCCAAGCGCAGGGCAAAACGGCTGCAATGCGTCAATAACCTTCACCAGATCGGCCTCGGCTGTTCGGTTTATTGCAATGACTTTGCCGATTGGTTTCCGATCTGGGGTGGCTACGACGCCGCACACCCGGTTAACAAAATCAGTGGTATCCATTATACCCGCTACATGTATACGGATAGTGGTCCGGCTTCCGGCGATGTCATGCCGCAGGGTTATTACAACGGGCAAGGTACATTAAAGGGTTGGGATGAGAACCTGGGCTATTTGTTTGCTGGTGGCATGATTCCTGACGGGCATACGTTTTTTTGTCCGACCTATACCGATGCGGGACCAAGCTCGCCTATTTATGCTTTGTCGGCCGAATATTATGACAGTCCGCAGTTCATGAGCACGCACGTCAATCAAGCCATTCGCTCCAGTTACATGTACAATATGCGCTTGAGTCCGGTTGCTAATGGTTCCACTCGTGCATATCAAAAGCTCACCGATGTCAAATCGGCGGATGTGTTGATTATGGATTATTTGTCCAGCGGCAGTTCCGCCAACCCGGATGGAAGTACTACGTCGGTAGCGGGGGCGCCATTCGATGCTTCGCATTGGGCCCATTGGCCATCCAGAGGGTTGTCTGAGCTGTCTACCGATGGGTCGGCCAGGTATGTCACCATCGGAGGCACAGACTTCGATGGCCTCGTAAACCGCTTGAACAGTGACCAGAATAACAACTCTTTCGGCGGGTGGTCTGCTCAATATAATGCGATTCTCAATATTCTTCGGGACACGCAATAATTCCGGCCTTTGCGTTGTGGTGTGATTTCACATGGGCGTCCGGGTGGGCGCCCATTTCGTTTGTGCACAATGGATTGTCAAAAAAGCGTTCCCGGATGTCCGCTTTCATTTTGTCCGGAATGGACGTGCTGGCGGTTTCGTAGGACGGGTGTTGACACGGCCGCTCGATCATGGAGTTATTTTTACATGAACAAACCCTCGGGATCCCGTTTCCTGCGCTTGCGACGCCGGTTGCCGGTTTTTTTCCTGCCTCTTTTTGCGCTGGTGGCGCTGCTCCTGATTTGCCAACCCGCTGCCGCACTGGAACGGACCAATGTTGTCTTCAAGGTTTTTCAGTTCCCGCCCAACCTGATTCCAACCGTTGACGGCAAGACGAACGACTGGGATATCGTCCCCGGGGATTATGTCATCGGCATGGACCAACTGGTGGATGATACCGGCCGGCATCCGGTGCCGGATCCGAAAACGTTGGACGTACGGGTGAAGGTCGGCTGGGTCAAGGGGCTCAACCGGCTTTATTTCCTTTACGAAGCCTGGGACGATTACTGGGATTTTTCCGAACCGGGATTGCACAACGATACTTTCGAGGTGGTGGTGGACGGCGACCTTTCCGGCGGACCCTTGATCGAAAGATTTTCCCCGGCCCGGAGCCTGCTGGGAACCTGGGAGACGTATTTCACGCTGCAAGGTGCGCACGCCCAGAACTATCACATCTTCACCCCGGCTGAAGGCAAGGATTGGTGCATGGTGTGGGGACCGGCGCAATGGCTCAAGGAACTACCCTATGCCAACGCCGCCTGCGCCTATGACTTCAAACCGGGCCAACCCGGTCACCTGGTCCTGGAATTCTGGATCACCCCCTTCGATTATGCCGGGGCCGAAGGCCCGCAGCGCGCCGTGGAATCCGTGCTCAAGGAAAACAAAATCATCGGCCTTTCCTGGGCGATTATTGATTACGACGACGTTCATTCCGGCGACACCAACAACGGTTTTTGGAACCTCTCGCGCCAGCACACGATGTATGGTAACGCCGACCAGCTGGTCGCCTTCAAGCTCATGCCGCTGGAACCCCGGTTCCACAAACCCATCGAAGCCCAGTGGTCGTTCCAGGTCGTGGATATGGATCGGCGCCTCGTTGCTTTCAAGGACCTTTCCATCGGCAAAATCACGTCCTGGAAATGGGATTTTGGCGACGGGGAGACATCCGCCGAACCGAACCCGGTTCATGCCTTCAAGGAAGCCGGACATTACGTCGTTGTGCTCTGGGTCGAGGGGCCGGAAGGAAAATCGCGCCGGGCCAAGGTCTGGGACGTGGCGGTGAAATGAATAACCCAAAATGGCACAAACCGATGGCAGGGCGCGTCGCTCCGCGCACGCCGTCTTTGATTGCGGATCCGCGATGGGCAGAGAACTGCCCTCCCGGTCAATGATTCGTCTTGAAGGCCGGGCGATTTGATCAACTATGAAACCTGTTAAAGCCAATAACACTCCATTCGCACTCGCAGCAAAACTGCTCCTCATTTCGCTGATGTCACTCCAGGCCGCCGGCGCACCCAAAACCTTCAATGTGCTCCAGTTTGGCGCCATCGGCGACGGCATTACCGTGGATACGCCGGCCATCCAGCGGGCGATTGACGCCGCCTCCCGGGCGGGCGGTGCGCAGGTGTTGGTGCCGCGCGGTCATCGTTATCTGATCGGCACGCTCGAATTACACGCCGGCATTGATTTCCAACTTGACGGCGAACTCGTCATCAGCACCAACCCGGCGGATTACCGGGGTGATGGGGTCATCACGGCCCTGAACGCGGAAAATCTTCGCATCACCGGCCGTGGTTCGATTACCGGTCGTTCCCTGGAATTCATGACCGGTTACGAAAAGACCAACGAGTGGTGGCTGTTCCGGGAATGGCGGCCCAAGCTGTTCATCCTTACCGGTTGCACCAATCTCCAGATCCGCGACATCACGTTCGGTGATGCCCCGTTTTGGGGATTGCACATGCTGGGCTGCAAAAATGTCCTCGTGGACCACCTCATCATCCGTAACCGGCTCGACGTGCCGAATTGCGACGGCATCGATCCGGACCATTGCCAGGACGTGGAAATCCGAAATTGCGACATCACATGTGGCGACGACGCCATCGTGGTGAAAACCACCCGCCAGACGAACGACTTCGGCCCCTCGGCTAACATCCATGTTCACGATTGTGCGCTCCGGACACAGGATTCCGGTTTGAAAATCGGCACCGAAACCACCAGCGACATCCATGACATCCTGTTCGAACGCTGCAAAATCCTCACCGGCAGCCGCGGCCTGACCATCCAGCTCCGCGACGAGGGGAACGTTTGCCGGGTCACCTTTCGCGACATCAAATTCATCTCCCGGTATTACTCCAACCCCTGGTGGGGCAGGGGCGAAGCCATCTCGTTCACAGCCATTCCACGCACAAATACCACCGTCCTGGGTTGCCTGAGCAACGTCGTCGTGCAACATGTCACCGGCCGGGCCGAGAACAGTATCCGGGTCCAGGGCACCCGGGAAAGCCGCATTCAGAATGTGCGGTTTGAGAAGGTTTCGGTGACCTTCGACCGATGGACGAAATATGCGGGCGGCCAGTTCGACAACCGTCCGACCCGGGTTTACGAACCGCTTGAGAAGCACGGCAACCCTGGTTTCAGCCTCCGCAATGCCGATAACGTCACGCTGAGCAACTGCTCCGTGCGTTGGGGCGGTTCCCGCCCGGATTATTTCACCTTTGCGCTCGAAGCCGAAAGCGTGACCAACCTCTCCCTGACCGGGTTTCAGGGAAAAGCCGCCCATCCCGACCGCGATGCCGCCATCGTCATCCATTAGACCGGGCAGCTTTTTGCCCGTGGCGGCGCTGACGCTGACCTTGCTTTGTCTTGCGCCGGAGCCGCTCCATGCCGACGCCTTATCGACTTCACTTGCCGGCGAATGGCGGTTCGCCCTCGATCCCAACGACGTCGGGACCAATGAACAATGGTTCGCCCGGGACCTGCCGGGCAAAATCCAACTGCCCGGGGTGCTCGAAGCACAGGGTTATGGCGACGAAATCGGCATTTCCACGCCTTGGATGCTGACGCTCTACGACCATTTCTGGTATCTGCGCGCAGACTATGCCGCGTACACTAATGCCGGCAGCGTGAAAGTACCGTTCCTCTGCCAGCCACCCCGGCATTACCTGGGCGCCGCGTGGTATCAACGCGACCTCGAGCTTTCCACCGATTTGAAGGGTCGCCGCATACTGTTATTCCTGGAACGGCCACACTGGAAAACCACCGTCTGGCTGGACAACAAGGAAATTGGCTCGGACATCAGCCTGTGCGCGCCGCATGAGTACGATTTCGGTCTCGTGCCGCCCGGCCGACACCGCATCAGCATCCGCGTGGACAACCGGATGCAATTCCCCAGCCCCGCCGGAATGCATGCCATGGACGCCCATTCCGTCTCTGACTCGCTCGACAGCGCGTGGAACGGCATCGTCGGAGAAATTGGGATACGTTGGACTACACCCGTGTGGATTGAGGATTTGCAGGTATATCCGCATGCCGCCACCAAGTCGGTGACCATCAAAGGGACCATCGGAAATATCACCGGCCAGCCCGGGAGCGGCGAGTTTCAAATGATTGTCACCCCATTTATATTTTCGCAGCCACCCAAATCTGTCGGCGGCAAGATGATGAATGTCGTCTGGTCAACTAACGGCGGGTATTTCGAAACCGAACTGGCTTTGGACAAGGACGCCGGGCTTTGGGACGAGTTTAACCCGACCATTTATCGCTTGATGGTCGGGTTTGGCACCAATAGCGGAAACGGACGGCACTTTGGCCTCCGCGATTTCAAAGCTGTCGGGCAGGATTTTGAGATCAACGGCCGCAAAACCTATCTGCGCGGCACGCATTTCGGCGGGGATTTCCCGCGGACGGGTTATCCGCCGACCGATGTGGAATCGTGGAAGAAGATTATTCAGACGTGCCAGGATTGGGGCTTGAACCACATGCGCTTTCATTCGTGGTGCCCGCCGGAAGCCGCGTTTGAAGCCGCCGATCAGCTCGGTTTTTATCTCCAGGTTGAATGCGGCCTTTGGAACGATTTCAGCCCCGGGAGCGAAATGGAGAAGTGGCTCTACGCCGAAACCGATCGCATTCTACGCGTCTATGGCAACCATCCGTCGTTCGTGCTGCTTTCGGCCAGCAACGAGGCGCATGGCAACTGGAAACCCAGCCTGACTCAATGGGTCGAACATTTCCGCGCCGCAGACCCGCGCCGGCTTTACACGCCGGATACCGGCTGGTCGTTGATTGACGAACCCAGCCCCGTCACCGGCGCGGATTACCTGGCCATCGGCCGCGTCGGCCCCAACCGCGTGCGCGGTGAATCCGGCTGGTTCGGGCGCGATTATGGCAGTTCGTTGACCGGCGTGAACGTGCCGGTCATCGGGCATGAAGTCGGTCAATGGGTCGCGTATCCCGATTTCGAGGTCATCAAAAAGTTCACCGGCTTCATGCAGCCGGGGAATTATGAAATTTTCCGCGACTCCGCCGCCGCGCATGGGCTGTTTGGTAGGGCGGGCAGTCCTCTGCCCGCCGCTCGTCCGAACGCGGACGACGGCGCGCACGGAGTGACGCGCCCTACCTCGAAAGATTTCGCGCAGGCCTCCGGCCGGTTTCAACTCGAATGTTATAAGGAGGAAATCGAGGCGAACCTCCGCACGCCTGGGCTGGCGGGGTTCCAGCTGCTCGATTTGCATGATTATACCGGCCAGGGAACGGCGTTTGTCGGTCTTCTGGATCCGTTTTGGGAATCCAAAGGTTACGCCACGCCGGACGAGTTCAGAAAGTTCTGCAACATCGTCGTTCCGCTGGCGCGGCTGACAAAACGAGTTTTCACAACAACGGACAAATTTGAGGTGCCGGTGGAAATGGCCAACTTCGGGGCGGCAACTCAGGATGATGCCTGGGCTGACTGGAGAATCGAAAACGCTGCCGGCAAAACGGTGGCTCAAGGAAATTTTACTGTAACAAATATTCCAATTGGCCGATCCTTCCCGCTTGGAAACGTGGCGACGGACTTATCCAAACTCGTCGCGCCGGCAGCATATAAACTGGTCGTCAGCACGGCTGGTTCACAGGTAGACTCTGAATTTTTTGAAAACGACTGGAATTTCTGGCTGTATCCGGCATCGGTTCCAGATTCAGCCTCAACGAATGTTTTCATCACCAGTTCCTGGGACGAGGCGCAAAGGAGATTGTCCGCCGGCGGCCGGGTTCTGTTCCTGCCGCATAATGCGGATCTGGATTGGTGGAGCCCGCCGCTGGCGCGCGTGCCGGTGTTCTGGAACGCGCTCATGGGGCCGACCTGGAGCCGGATGTTGGGACTCTGGGGCGATACGAACCATCCGGCGCTGGCGGAATTTCCAACCGGGGCGAATTGCGACTGGCAATGGGCGGAGATTCTCCGCAACACCCGCGCGGTCAACCTGGACCGCCTGCCGCGCGAACTGCAGCCGATCGTCCAGGCCATTGACGATTGGAACCGCAATTACAAGCTCGGCCTGGTGTTTGAGTGCCGGGTCGGCCCGGGCAGGTTGATGGTTTGTTCCGCTGACCTGGATAGCTCGCTGGATTCGCGGCCGGTGGCGCGCCAGTTGCGCCAATCGCTGCTGGATTACATGGCTGGCGGGAAATTCGATCCACCGGTGGCCGTGCCGGCGGCGGATATTGCCAGCCTGCTCTTCGATACGCGCATCATGCAACAACTCGGGGCAACGGCGGAAGCGGACGGCCAAAGCGCGAACGCCATCATTGACGGCGACCCGAACACCTATTGGCTGAGCGGCGACGCGCGGGGCAACGGTTCAAAATATCCGCACGAATTGACCGTTCATTTCCCGGCACCGGTGACCATGAGCGGCCTGGTTCTGATGCCGCGGCAAAATCATCGCGAACATCAGGGTGATATTTGTGATTATGCCGTTCAAGTGAGCGACGACGGGAATGGCTGGCGCGAAATTCAACAAGGACGGCTGGCTTCATCCTTTGACCCGCAATCGATTCATTTTCCGCAGACCGTCACGGCGAAAAATTTGAAGCTCACGGCGCTTTCGGGCTTTGGTGGCGACACCGCCGCTGCGCTGGCCGAACTGGCAGTGATTTACACCGGACCAAAAGTCGCGAACCCCGATGCCACGAATATCGAATACCAGGGTGTTCGCACCGCTTCGCCGGACATTGACGCCGGCACGGATGTTCCCAACAAGACCTCCCGGCCGGCTGTTTCCGCCGCGGTCAATACCGCAGTTCCAACCGGGACGGCCGCTCTAACAGTGGATGCATCGAGCCCGCCCGTGATCGATCAGCAGGTCATCAAACTTGGGACCGCGGTGCGCCCGGACGGTGCGGAACTTACCGTTGACGGCACCAGTCTGCTGCGGGACGGCAAACGGTCGATGCCCGTCATGGGTGAGTTCCACTTTTCCCGCTATGACCCCCGGGAATGGCGTGACGAACTGCTGAAAATGAAGGCCGGTGGTATTGACGTGATTACTACCTATGTCTTTTGGATTCATCACGAGGAAATTGAAGGGGAATGGGACTGGTCGGGTCAGCGCAGCTTGCGCGACTTTGCGCTGCTGTGCCAGCAGCTTGGCTTGCAGCTGATCGTGCGTTGCGGCCCGTGGGCACACGGCGAATGTCGTAACGGCGGCTTTCCGGACTGGCTCTTGAGCAAGAAGGGGTACCGGCTTCGCAGCGACGACCCGGCTTATTTGGATCAGGTCCGTACCCTCTATCAACAAATCGCCGGCCAGCTTCAGGGGCTGCTCTGGAAGGACGGCGGACCGGTCATTGGCATCCAGCTCGACAACGAATATCGCGGCCCGGCCCAGCATCTGCTGACGCTCAAGCGTATTGCGCGGGAAGCCGGTCTGGATGTGCCCCTGTACACCCGTACCGGCTGGCCGCGTCTCACCAGCGAAATGCCTTACGGGGAAATCCTGCCGCTTTACGGCAGCTATGCCGATGGCTTCTGGGACCGAAAGCTCACCGCGATGCCGGGGAATTTCTGGGAGGCTTTTGTTTTCTCGCCGGAACGACTGGACACCGCCGCCGGCGGGGACCGTTTCACTCGACCCACGGCTAACAGCTCCAAACCCTACCCGTTCCTTACCTGCGAGATCGGGGGCGGTATGGAGTCGAGTTATCATCGTCGTATCCGGGTTGCGCCGGAGGACGTTTCAGCCGTCCCGCTCGTCAAGCTCGGATCGGGTGGCGAGATGCTGGGTTACTACATGTACCACGGAGGCTCACACCCGGACGGGCGGTTGTCCTCCATGCAGGAGGCGCAGAAGACGAAAATAACCAATTACAACGACATGCCGGAGAAATCGTATGATTTTCTGGCGCCGTTGGGGGAATTCGGACAGATCCGGCCACAGTACAACCTGTTACGGCGGATACACTTGTTTATGCACGATTTCGGCGCTCAACTCGCCGCCATGCCCGCTTTCTTTCCGCCGGGTGGGCCGACAAATCGAAACGATTCAACTTCGCTCCGTTGGTCGGTGCGGAGTGACGGGCACAGCGGTTACCTGTTCGTGAACAATTACCAGCGTCTGCTGCCCATGCCCGTCAGGCCGAACGTGCAGTTTAACGTGCGGTTGTCCGCCGGCAATTTGGCGATCCCGGCCCGGCCAACAACCATTCCGGCCAACAGCAGCTTCTTTTGGCCGTTCAACCTGAATCTGGGCGGTGCCCGGTTGATCTATGCGACCGCCCAGCCCATGTGTCAGGTGGATGATGGCGGGACGCGCTACACTATCTTTACCCAGACACCAGGAGTGCCAACGGAATTCGTTTTCGACTCCCAAGGCATCCGGATCGAGTCGTCCCGTGGAACCGTCACGGAAACGGACGGGCGCATCGCCATCAACAAAGTCCGACCTGGCACCGGCGCCGCTGTCCAGTTGGTTACCGCCGACGGCCGGCACCAGTCCATCGTGTTACTCGACGAAGCTGCTGCTCTTGGCTGCCTTAAGGCGAAGGTCGGTGGCGTGGACCGTGTTTTGTTGTCACCGGCGGGAATACTGTTGGACGGCGACGTCATCCGGCTTCATGCCAGCAACCCGGCGGATTTCTCGATTTCGATGTTGCCGGCGCCGCAAACGCTGTGCGCCGGAACGAAGAAAATTATTGGAACCCAGGATGGCGTCTTCCGTCGTTTCAAGGTCCGGGTCACCCGGCCGCCGGCGGTTAAAGTTGCATATGAACAAGTTCAGTCAGCTGGCCCGGCGAGGCAGATTTCCATGGGCAGCCAGGGCGTGGCGGAAGCGCCTGGCGCTGCCGATTTCGACCAGGCGGCCGTTTGGCGGGTGAAATTATCCGCCAAGACGAATCTGACCTGCCAGGTATTGCTCCGCGTGCGGTACATCGGTGATGTCGCCCGGCTCTATCTTGGGGAAACATTGTTGACCGACAACTTTTACGACGGCGGTCCGTTCGACCTTGGCATCAACCGGTTTGGTCTGGAGGTGTACCAGCGGGGTTTGATCTTCAAAGTGCTTCCCTTGCGCAAAGATGCCCCGGTTTACCTGGAGCCCGGGGCCCAGCCTGACTTTGGAACCAAAGACAGCATCGCAAAACTCAAAGGGATCAACGTCATCCAGGAACAGGAATTGAAACTGGAGCTGCAGTAATCCCGTCCCGCAAACCACATCACGGCTTATAAAGTGACCGGTAAAAGCGCAATGGATAATTTGTCGCCTGCGTATCGGTGAATTGCCATTGGCCACCGCCGTCGGCAACATTCGTGCTGATGGGCGTCCATATCACCGGGGATGAAAGGTTGGTGGCTGCCTCCACTTGATAAAAGTAATTGGGAGCCCCGGTCAAATTCAAGAGGACGGTTCCATTTCCGTTGGCCACGACACTGGAAATAGAATTGGTCGGCGGCGGACCAAGGACAAGATTGATGAGGCCGCCGGCAGTGCCGCCCTGTCCGTCGCCGATCAGATAATTAATCTGGTCGGCAACGTCGTTGACGTTGGTGTAGTGGAGCCAGGTGCTGTCGTAACTGACCGCCGCGCCGTTGGTGCTGCTGATGCCGTTGGTCAACGAAATTGTGTCGCCATCCGGGTCGCTCCAATTAGTGGCCAGCGCAGAAATCAAAATGTTCAGCGGTTGGCCGGATGGCCGCGTGTAAATGGCTGCATTGGCCACCGGCGGACGGTCGGGCACCGTCAACGTTGCATTGCTGCTGGTCACCGTGCCGGCGGCATTGCTGACGACGACCGAATAGGAACCGGCGCTGCTGAATTGGATGTTCACAATCGTGAAAGTCGCGTTGGTCGCGCCGGGGATGGCCGAAACGCCCTGGAACCATTGGTAGTTCGCATCGGGAATTCCCGTGGCACTGACAGTAAATGAAACGGCGTTGCTTACGTTGGCAGTCCGGTTTGTGGGTTGGGTGACGATGTTCGGGGCCAGTTGCGGAGTCCAGCCGTAGAACCAGGTTGGAATATTCGTTGCCGCCAGCAGACGCGGGTCGTTGTTGGTCACGCCGATGGTCTGGACATTGGCAAAAGAGACGGGATTGACGCCGGCGAGATCGGTGTTTTGGAATTGCCAGAAAACGTAGCTGTTGCTCAAGGTGATGGTCGGAGTGATGTAGGCGTTGTTATCAATTTTACAAAATGCCCACGAATCCAGCCCGCCGGCGGTGCCATTGTTTCCCGCCAGCGTGATGCCGGTGACCCCGGAATCCGCCTCCAGGGTGCAATTCACGAACGAGAAGCCATTGGCGGAATAGGTGGTGCCATTCGGATTCACCCACGGAGTGGCAGCGCTCAAAGCACCGGAAGTGTCCGTGCGCGCGGCAGTGAGATTGCCGCTGCCAGTGCCGGAAATGGTGTGGATGACGCATTGGTTGAAGTAAAGATTCCCGCCACCCCAGATATAATCGAAATTGCCAGCAATCTTCGTGTTGTAGAAATAGACCTGGGATGAATTCTGGTTGGCCAAAATCGTATCCTGGCGGCTGGAAATTTCGCAATTATTGACAATGCAATGCTTGGCCGATGTGTTGATCATCAATGCCTCAGCCTGCCCGCCGCCCTGCGGAGTGCTGTTGGTGACCCAGATATTTTCCAGCGCCACGTCATTGGCGTTCACTTTGAAGGTCATGCGTCCCTGGGTGGAGCCGCCCGAAGCAATGATCGCGTTGTTGGGATATTTGATGATCGTTGCGGCGCGGCCCTGGCCGCGCAATGTCACGTTCGTTTTTCCGGCGATGTCAACGATTTCAAAATAAGTACCGTTCTTGATGGTGATTACCCGACGCAGGCCGCCGGCGTTTGCTGCCAATGAATCCACCGCCCCTTGAACAGTCACAAAGTCGCCGCTGCCATCGAGGTTGACCACCGGATTCACCGGATCAGCCGCGCCGCCGGCTTTGGTCGTGAATTGCCAGGTGTTCGTTGCCGTGACTCCGGCAAAATAGGCGCCCGCCGCATCCGCAAAGACGCCATTGTCCACAGTGACATAGTAAGTCTGGTTGCTGGTCAGCAGACCGGACGCCGCGTGGGGGTAAATCGCCGCCGTGCTGCCCGTGATGACTACCGGATAATAATTGAACGTTTGACTGTCGCCGGGGAAGTTGTTCCGCGCCTGCGTGCCATTGGGTGCATTCAGGCTTAAATCAATCGTCTCCACCGGTGTGAAGCTGTTGGTTGCATTGTAAATTCGGATCTTTCCGGCGTTCCGCAAAACCGGCGCCTGGTTGAAGGTGAGGTAAAGCGGCGTGTCGTAACAGACGCCGGTCACGCCGTTCGTCGGCGAAAGAGAAATTGCCGACATGGTTGAATTGACCGTCAGGGTCACGACGCTGCTGGTCGTCGAGCCGACCAGATTTGTGACGACCACAAAATAGCTGCCGATGTTCGTCGGCGCAGCCGTGAAAGTCAGCGTTGCGCCGGTCGCCCCTGCGATGGGACCGTTGGTGAAATACCATTGATACATCGGTGACGGAACGCCGGTCGCGCCGACCGTAAATGTAGCGGTTTGGGCATTTGTCACCACTAAATTGACCGGCTGATTGGTTATGGCTGGCGGAACCAGGACCGTCAACGTTGCACTGTTTGTCGCCATGCCGGCGGTGTTGCTCGCCACGAGCGAATAGACAAAACCGTTTTGAGCATACTGAACATTCGTCAATGTCAGCGAAGATCCGGTTTGACCGGCCAGGTCCACGCCATTTTCGCGCCATTGTAAATCCGGCAACGGCAGGCCGCTGACGGATGCGGTAAACGTCCCGTTGCTGCCTTGAACCACCGTTTGATCCGTCGGCCCGGTGACGTTCGGTGGAACATTGCCTGCCGAAACCGTAAGCGTCATGCTGTTGGTCACGATGCCGGCGCTGTTACTGGCGATAAGAGAATACGTGCCGCTGTCCGCCGGCTGCGCGTTGGTGATGGTGAACAGGCTGGTCGTGCTGCCGGAAATGGTTGAGCCATTTCCGGTCGGCCCATTCGTGATGTCATTCCCGTTGAATTGCCAGGCCAATGCGGGTGTCGGCACGCCGCTGACGGTTGGATTCATTGTCACATCCGTGCCGACGAGGACGGCTTGATCGTTCAAGCCGGAAATGCCCGGGGTCACGATCACTGTCAACGTCATGCTGTTGGTGACAACGTTCACGGCATTGCTGGCCACCAAAGAATAAATGTAACCGTCCTGGGAAAATGACACGTTCGGCAGAACCAGTGAAGAACTGGCTGCCCCGGAAATATTCACGCCGTTGGTTTGCCATTGTAACCCCGGAATGGGAAAGCCGGTCGCCGTGGCGCTCAATGTGGTGCCGTTTCCTGCGACCACCGTTTGATTTGTGGGCCCAGTCAAAGCCGCGGCCGTCAGCGGAACAAGTTGAAAACCGTTCAGGTATTCATTAACGCCGCCACCGCCAACGTGGATGAATTGAAAGGTTCCGTTGGCATCGGATTGCCCCACGGCAAAATTCCAGGTCGTGCCTTTCGGCATTAAATTCGTGGTTCCGCCGGCAACGGTCCAGATTGAACCCGCCGAACCGTTGCTGTTGAGCGTTGAGTTCGTCGTGCTCACGTTGATTCCGCCGTAAGGGCTGCCGTTGGTGATCTGCGCAAATTGTCCCGAGGTGGTTGTGCCGCCGTAAATGTAGAGCCCGTATTTTGTGTTCGCCGTCAAATTGCTGATAGTCCACGTGGAAAAATTCCCCGTCTGAAAGTTCCGCCACGCATTCTGCATCACCCCGCCGGCCTGGATGGTATTTTCACCGGAACCGGTTGAGGGTTCAATGCGCGTACTCGGATTCGGAGTTTGGGCGTGATAACCCACTGTCAGCGTTTGGACGGTGACATTGCCGGAAGCATCTTTCAAAATCAGGCCGGTATATAAATTCGTGTCCCACGGCGCCGGCGTGCCAACTGGCAAATTGTTGCTTTGCGAAATCACATTCCAGGTTGTGCCGGCAAATGGCGCTGCCGCACTGTAACTGTTCCCTGCTGGTGGATTGATTGTTGCCGTGGCTGCGACGGGCGTTCTGGATGTCGATAGCTTGACAAAGATGGCTGTCTGGGCAAACGATTGAATGGAAAAACCCGTGTAGAGACATCCCCAAAGAAGCATCGTCCGTAAGAGTGATAGATTTTGTTTCATGGTGGAATTCCTCAGGTTCTCAAATTCAATTGTTTTTTTGGCCTGATTGCGGCTCAACCAAAGCCGGTCACAGAGATGAATGTAGCGCCTTTTTACTTGATGAGCCCCGTTCGTGCAATTTGGCGTTTCTGCTTAAAACATTGAAAATTCTGCGAAGCGCGGTCATGGTCAGGCCGAATCCGCCTTTCAGTTCAAAGCCGCTTCGCAAAAATACTTTTGTGGTTATCGCTCCCGGAGGCTTGCCGATATTTCAATGTTTTTCGCAGAACCTGAAATACCAAAACCAACTTTAATGATTTAAAGTAGCCAGCATGCCCGCTATGAAGCCGTCTCCTTTCCTGGATGGACCATGCCTGCAGGTATTCCCATTGCAACCAAACCACCAACTGAAAATATGAAACAATCAAAAACAACAGCAAATCATCGCGGGAAATACGGAATTGCCCTGACGGCGGTGTTGGGTTTGTGCTTCAACGCCTGCGCCGCCCCGACATTGCCATCCATACCCGGCGGCACGTACAACATCACGTCTTACGGCGCGTCAACCGGTTCGGCAAACAACGCGACGGCGATTCAAAGCGCCATCAACGCGGCTTCAGCGGCGGGCGGCGGGACGGTGCAAGTCCCGTCGGGGACGTTTTTGAGCGGACCGATCACGCTGAAAAGCAAGATCAACCTGAATCTTGCCAGTGGTGCGACGTTGAAGATGCTCGCCTATGGAACCTATCCGGGCAGCACCGCTTTTATTTACGGAAAGAATCTTAACAATGTCGAAATCAGTGGTTCCGGGACAATCGACGGGCAGGGCTCGGCCTGGTGGTCAGCGTACAACGCCAACAATTCCCTGGCGCGGCCGATTATGGTTCGTTTTGAGGGCTGCACGGCTGTGGAAATTGCCGGTATCAAGCTGCAAAACGCACCTACGGCGCATGTCAGCTTCGCCTATTTGTGTGATCAGGTCACCGTCACCGGCGTCACCATTTCAAGCCCATCCAGTTCGCCGAACACCGACGGAGTTGACACCGAAGGCAATAATTATCTTTTCAACAATTGTAACATTGCCTGTGGCGACGACAATATTGCCATCGGCGCCGGCCATAATGTAAGCCAGTACTATGTCATCCAAAACTGCAAGTTTGGCGTCGGCCACGGTTGCTCCATCGGCAGTTATACCACTTACGGCGTCAATCATATCACGGTGACGGGTTGCGCTTTTACCGGGACCACTTCCGGCCTGCGCGTCAAATCGGCGCGCGGCCGCGGCGGGGTGGTGCAGTATCTGACCTATTCCAGCATCACCATGACCAGCGTGCAATACCCCATCTGGCTCAGCGAGTGGTATCCGAGCGATCCCGGCAACCCGACGACGGCCGCCTCTGCTTCAGTGACCAGCACGACGCCCAACTACAAGCATATTGTCATTCAAAATCTTACGGCAACCGGGGCCACCAGTGCCCGGACCATTTACGGATTACCCGAGCAACACGTCAGTGACGTGACGTTGGACAACGTGAAGATCACGGCAACCACCGGCATGGGTATTTATTATGCCGACAGCATTGTCTTTAAGAACGGTTCCACTATCACCGTCTCCAGCGGGAATCCGGTGACGATTTACAATGCCACGGTGTCCGGCATCACCACGCATAACTATTGATTCGCTGAATCAACGAAGGCTGGAGGTTTAAAATCTCCGGCCTTCCGATGGGGCCGATTTATAAAATCCGTCAAAAAAAACTTTAACCGCGCCAGTTATGTTTTCACAACGTTGGTCAACATTCAGTCTATTAAGTCTCGTTTTGGTGTTCGCGTCGGCCGCTTTTTATGGCGGACGCATAACCGTCACCACCCGTCCGGCAGCCGCATCAGCCGCGCGACAAAATAATCTCCAAAGTTCAAAACAACGAACAATCTCCAGCAAATTGGCCGGCCCGATCCCTTCCGGCGTCGGGTCGGGAAACGAAAATCTGGAAGTCCGCTGGGCTGAATTATCTGCCCGGCCTGGCACGCCGGCCGGCGAAAACGAATTGGCCGGAATGATTGAAAAAATGGCCGGGCTTGACCCGCGGCGCGCGATTGCGCTGGCGGCGGCGCAAACCAATTTGCGCTTGCGCGCATCGCTGCTCCGGGCGGCACTGAAAGGCTGGGGAGCAACCAATCCCGAAGCTGCCGCCGAATGGGCGCAGTCGGAAACAGTAATGGATCGTGCCCAGGCGCTCAATGCCTTGCTGCAGGGTGCAGTTCAAGATCCGGGCCGGGCCGCAAACCTGGCCACGGCGTTGATTCAAAAGGATTCGGAACGCGCGATGGAATACGGCAGTGATTTGATTTCCGCCTTGGCCGAATCTGGACAATTCGACCGCGCAGCGGATTATGCCGTCAATGGCGCGGGAGATTGTCGTGACGATTGGTTGCTGACCGCTTACAGCCGGTGGGCGGAATTTCAACCGCAAACCGCGGTTGCCAGCGCGATGCAAATCGCCGACCCGGGTCTGAGAGATGCGGCTCTCAACGCCGTCACTGTCGGTTGGGCGCCGACCGACCCGAAGGGCATGATGGATTTTGCCCGGAATAATTTCCCGCCCGAGCAGCAAAATTCCGCGTTGTCGAGCGCAATTGGTTTTTGGGCGGATAGCGACCCGGCTGCCGCTGCAGTATGGATCAATCAAAATGATCTTGGCGCAGCGTCTGACACCGGCGTTGCGGAAATTGCCCTTTCGCCGCGGATCGCAGAAAAGCCGGAACTGGCGGCCGGCTGGGCGGAAAGCATTTATAATCCGCAATTGCGTTTGGACACGCTCGCTGCCGTCGTTCAAAAATGGATAGCCGTTGATTTTTCCGGCGCTGAAAATTACGTCGAAAACTCCCCCGCGCTTGCGCCGGAGGACCGCCTGGCGTTCCGAGCCAGGCTAAAAACCCACTTGGAACCCTGAACTGGCGTTTATGGTTCATCCCCAGAACCCAAATCAACCACCACAAACCAAATGAAAATGAAATATCTCAAGCTCTGTACCTATGCCGGTGCTCTCTGGGCAGCAACGTCTGCCCCGGCCGCAACCCGGAGTGTGCCATCGCAATACTCCACGATTCAAGCCGCCGTCAACGCCGCGGCTTCGGGCGACGCCATCAATATCGCCAGCGGTACTTACAACGAGCAGGTGACCATTCCGAGCAGCAAAAGTCATTTGACCTTCGTCGGCGCGAGCCAGACCGGCGTCAAGCTTCAGGCCGGCAACGGCCAGACGGCGCTGACGATTCACGGCACGGACATCACGTTTGAATATATGACCATTGCCAACACCTTTACCAGCGGCTCGACGACGAGCCACGCCGTCTATGTGGACAGCAAGCGCGTCGAATTTTACCGCTGTTACATCAACGGGATGCAGGACACATTTGCAATCTGGGACAACGCGGTGGTCTATTGCAATCTGAGTGAAGTTCGTGGCAGCGTGGATTTTATTTACAGTGGCGGCACGGCATTTTTTCAAACGTGCAATATCCGGCAAATACGCTCGACCGGCGGGGTGAATTGCGCGCCGAGCACGCCAGCCAGCGTGACTTACGGCTTTGTTTTCAGCGGCTGTTCGATTGTCCGCGCGAGCGGGGTGGCCGATAATAGCTCAACGCTGATGCGGCCCTGGGGTGCAAACGGAGAAACGGCTTACCTCAATTGCTCGATGGACAGCCACGTCACTGCGGCTGGCTGGAGTGCCTGGGGCGGCCGCGAAAACACCTGCCGGGCCGCCGAATACGACAGTAAAACACCCTCCGGCGCAACCATCAGCCTGTCGGCTCGTTCCTCGTGGGTCGTGCGGTTGACGTCATCGCAGGCGGCGACCTATTCCCGGGGCAGCGTTCTTGGCGGCTGGACGCCACCGCTATAGGATGTGAAGACTTGCGGATAAACATTGAAAAATCTGCGGACGTTTCAAAAGGACTTGCCAGACGCAGAGATTCAGATTCAAAGTCTTTGCCATGCGAAAAAAATCCCCTCGAGTGCTGCTGGTGCTGGGATGGTATGATTATCGGCTGCATTGTGGGATTGAAAAATTTGCCCAGGAGCGCAGCTGGCATCTTTCCGAAGATTTGGCGCGCGAAAAGGTCATTCCGTGGGGGTGGGAAGGCGATGGCATTCTTACCTGGCTGGGGGCGGGTGATGATTTGGCAGATTTTGTAGTAAAAACCAAAAAACCCACGGTGGATTTCAGTTTCCGGAGACCGCTGTTAAAATTCGCCCGTGTGCTGGAAGATACCACGGAAACGGCCCAGTTGGTCGCCGATCATTTTCTTTCGCGGGGCTTCTGCCGTTTTCTTTTTTATAGCGATACTCATAACTGGGTTTATAACGAACGCGGAGCAGCTTTCGTAAAATTTTTGGAATCAGCCGGGCGCAACGCCAAATGGTTGCGCTGGCACGAATCTTCGGCCTATCGCACGGATCGCAAGGCCTGGAAACGCAAACGGGAATGGCTGGCCGGCGAATTAAAATCCGCCACCAAACCTGTCGGCATCTTCGCTGCCAGCGATGGACTGGCGTTGGAATTGCTCGAAACCTGTGAGAACACGGGGATTGCCGTTCCCGAGGAGGTCGCCATTGTCGGCGCCGGCAATTCCCTCCTGGCCGTGGACGCCATGCATACGCCGATTTCAAGTGTGGACGTCAACATGGAAATGGTCGGGTATCGTGGCGCTCAATTGCTGGATGAATTGATGCGCCGCAATTCAACGCCGCAACAAACTGTGCGGGTGCATCCATTTCGATTGATTGTCCGCAAAAGCAGCGATCTGGTCGCGGTCAATCATCCCGGCGTGGCGCGCAGTTTGCGGTTCATGTGGGAACATTGCCACGAACCCATCGGGGTGAACGATCTGGCCAAAGCGGCTTCCATGTCGGTCCGTAATTTTCACCAGGCATTTGTTGACAACTTGGGGCGCTCGCCGGGAAACGAATTGCACCGCATTCGCATTGAACGCGCGAAACGGTTCCTTTCGGATTCCGGCGAAAAAATGGATGTGATTGCTGAAATGTGCGGCTATGAAAGCGGCAATAGTTTTTGGGTCGCCTTCAAACGTTCGACCGGCATGTCGCCCAAGGAATATCAGAAGCAAGAGGGCAAAGCCTGATGCCATTCCGTCAATGGTTTGACAGGAATTTCAGTGTTTTTCGCCGAAACTCGGTAAGCAGTTGCATGTCAATTTGACTATTTTTCATGCCAGTTGTGAAAGATTTCAAAAACAATCGGCTGGTTCCGCCAACCGCCGGGGATAAAAGGTCCACGATCGTCTCTCCCGGCAATTTGTGGATATATGGCTGGACGCATTATGGGATGACGGGTCAAACCAGAGCCAGAATGAATAAACTGACCCGGGAAATTCAAATTAAAGAGCAAAACCAATGGATGAAATATCGCTCCGGCTGTGACCGGTTTTTTACCTCCGCCAGGCATTTGATAACTATCACTTCTTTTGCGTTGGCGCCGCGGCGCAAGAAACGAACTTCTACTTCCGCCCAGCTTGCAGAAAATTCACAGTTTTTCGCCTAAACTCGGTAGGTTAATTTTTGCGGCCCATGCTAAATTTTTTCATCTCATTTGATGAAAGCTATAACTTGTTGTTTTCTCCGGGGCCAGGATTCTTCTCTTTGTTCCGGCAAGGCACGAGCCCGGCGGCAATTAGGTTTCACTCTGATTGAGCTCCTGGTGGTCATTGCGATTATCGCCATCCTGGCCGCCTTGCTCTTACCGGCACTGGCCAAGGCAAAACTAAGGGCGCAAGCCATTCAATGTGTCAGCAATCAGAAGCAGTTACAGGCCGGGTGGTATATGTATCAAGCTGATAACAACGATGTGCTTCCCCTGAATCTCGACCATGGTACTGCGCACGGTTTTGACATGGGAAAGCCGCCAGCTGAAGGCAATACGGCTGGTATCAGCGCTCCGTGGCCTGATTGGGTTGCCGGAGAGATGCACTATGGCAGCAGTAATCCGGACAACGTCAACACGGAGTTCTTAGTTGGATCGGCATATCAAAGCTATGGTTCGATTGGGGGTTATGCAAAAAACGCCGGCGTGTATCATTGCCCGGGCGACCTGTATGAAGATCCCAAACTTGGCCCTCGTGTCCGTTCAATCAGCATGAATTCGTTTGTGGGAGTCATCGCCGTTCCACCCGGCGACGCCGTCAACGGCGCCAGCGAGAAACAACTGGCAGGGCCCTATAAGACTTTCAGCAAACTGTCCGATTACAGAAGTTTTTCTCCCTCGGACGGAATTGTTTTTCTGGATGAGCGCGCTGACAGTATCAACGATGGCTTTTTCCAGGTGGATGCTTCTGCCCTGACCGGGCTGGGTACTTATCGAGACTTGCCGGCGATTAACCATAATAAAGCCAGCGCATTCTCTTATGCCGACGGACATGCTGATACTCACAAATGGGTGGATGTCTTTCTTATCGCGGTTCCCAGTGGCCCCTCTTATCCCGGCAAAGCAGATCCACCCTGGTTTGCCGGCCACTGCACAGCAAAAAAATAACCATCATTTCCGACTAAAACGCATTTGACTCAATATCTGAATCCCTCGAACCAATCAGCTAATTAAGACCTCAGGCTTAGTGAAAGAATGATCAATCCTTCCTCCAATAATCATATGAAAACCAACCCAAACTTCATCAGAACAATCGTCCTTTCTCTTTTCGCTGCTGGCGCCGGGCTTTTACTGTCAGCTGACACGGCAAAATGCCAGACCGGCAGCTGGACGAGTACCGCGACCGGCAACTGGAGCGACTCGACAAAATGGCTGGGCGGCATTGTCGCCGATGGCGTGGGCAGCACGGCCTATTTCACCAATGACATAACGGCCGACGTGACGGTGCATCTGGACTCGGCCCGGACCAATGGCAGCCTGGTGTTTGGCGATGGAGATGCCAGTACGCCAGCAAACTGGTTCCTGGATAACAACGGAACGGCCGGCAACATCCTGACTTTGTCCGGACCGACACCCGCGATTACGGTCAATGCCCTGGGAGCGGCCAATCTGGTCAACATCGGTGCCGTTATCAGCGGCAGCAACCTGACGGAAAGCGGTCCGGGTTTGTTGGTTCCCAGCGGGGCCAATACCTTCACCAATATGATAATTAATGGAGGCCGGGTGGTTTGGAACACCGCCAACGGCAACGGTTCACTGGGGGCGTCAACGACCAACAATATCATCACGCTGACGAATGGCGCGACCATCATCCGCAGCAATACGGCGAACAACCTTCAGTTCACGGTCAATGTGAAGGGAACAGACACGATCGACTGCTCAAGCGCAGCTGCAAACGCCGGCAATTTGAACGGCCTTTTTATCGGTGATGGAACCATGAACATCGTGCTGGGTGTGCCTGGGGTGAATACGAACACGCTGACAACGGGTGGAAATATTGTCTGGAACTCCAACATCTGGGCCAATTTCAGCGGGACGGTCGTCTTGAACGGCGGTGGCAACCTGCGCTTTGACATTAACAATGCCAATACCTTCACCTTTGGCAGCAAGCTGGCGACATTCGATTTGGGGACGACGAATAACACCATGAATGAACGGGCGGCCACCAGTATCGCGCAACATACCACCTTCCTCGGCGCGCTCAAAGGCGGATCTGCCACCGTGGTCTCATGCAATGGCAAGGCAGGAGATACAAACACGTTTCAGGTGGGAGACAATAATTTGAGCACCACTTTTAGCGGAACCATCAAGAATCCCAATGCCACGCCCAACCCGTGGACCGCTTTGACCAAGAGCGGCACCGGCACGCTGACATTGGACGGTACAAACCTCTACAGTGGAATCACTCTGGTTCAAGGTGGCAAACTGGCCTTGAGCGCCGCGGGTTCGATCAGCAATACGCCGGCGATTGTTGTTTTGAGCAATGCGCTGTTTGATGTCTCGGCCTATGGCACATGGACGGCGGTTGCCAATCAAATATTGGCGGGCAACGGCACACTGATCGGCAATATCGCAATGGGAACCGGAATCTTAAGCCC
This sequence comes from uncultured Bifidobacteriaceae bacterium, assembly GCA_964413165.1. Lineage (GTDB taxonomy): Bacteria > Verrucomicrobiota > Verrucomicrobiia > Limisphaerales > UBA11358 > UBA11358. Next base: position 26,725 of record CAYPSF010000009.1, on the reverse strand, counting down.
CGGTTTGGGCAACACAATCGGCCGGCTTACTTTCGCCAACGACCTGGCTTTGCAGGGGAATATCGTGAACATGAAAATCGGCAACGGTACAAACGATTCTGTCGCCGTGGGCGGCAACCTCAACTTGAGCGGGACCACCACCATCAATGTCACCCCGCCGGCGGGCTTCTCCCTGATACCCAACAGCACCAATGTGCTTTTTTCCTGGGGTGGCGCTCTAAGCGGCGATTTGAACAACCTGCAGCTTTCCTATCCGGCGCAATCGGCCAGCGCAGTCATTAATTTGATAACCAATATGGTGGCCAAGCAGATCAGCCTGATTGTCGTGAGCAACAAAGGCAATCAAGTCGTGTGGAAAGGTAACATTGCAAACAATGTCTGGGACCGTTCAACGGCTAACTGGCTGAATGGAGCTTCAACGGTCGTCTTCACCAATCTGGATGATGTTGCCTTCAACGACAGCGGTGTTGCCAGTGTGCCGGTCAATGTGGGGGATGTGGTTACCCCGGCCTCCATCGTCATCAGCAACAATAGCAGTGCTTACACTTTCAACGGCGGCGGTCAGATCGCCGGCGTTACCACTTTGGTCAAGAACGGCACGAATTCATTGACCGTGCTCGAGGATAACAGTTTCTCCGGCACGGTCTCGGTCAATGCCGGGAGCATCGTGATCGGCAATGGTCCGGGCGCAGGGTCGCTCGGCTCGGGCAGTCTGCTCAACAATGCCACCGTCGTTTATAACCGTGATACGATCCTGACGCTCGGCAGTCCCCTCCAGGGCAGTGGAACGCTGGTTCAAAACAGCACCAACGGAACGATGGTCCTGACGGCCGACAACAGCAACCCCGGTAATATCTGGGTTGAAGCTGGAACGCTTCAAATGGGGAGTGGAAACGTTGGCGGCATCAGTGGCTCCTTCACGGGGACCATTACCAACAGCGCGACCTTGACGTATATTTACGACAGCAGCCGGACCATTCCCAACTCACTCGCCGGCAACGGCGTGGTGAATTACACTGAAGTTTCCGGCAATCGATTGTACACCTTCCCGCTCACCCCCACCAGCGGAGGATTCACCGGGACAATGAATATCGTGGCCGGCGTTTCCGTGCATGCCGATACTCTGAACATGGGATACCAGTTCGGAAACGGCAGCACGGTCAACGTTCCTTTCCTGGGACAGGCCTGGTTGGATACTCTGGCTACCAATGCTGTGACCAGCAATTATAACAACGCCTTCGTGATCCAGGGGACCGGTTGGTCGGGTGATCCACTTCCCATCGGGCATGTTACTGGCGATCTTGTGGGGTTGGGTGCCTTGCGTATTTTCAACTGCACCTTGACCGGTCCAATTACCTTGCTCGGAGACACGCGCCTTGGCAGCTCGAGCAGCGGCGGCACCATCCAGGGCCAGATTTCGGATGGCGGCAATAACTATCAGTTGGAAATTGTCACCAGCAGCGCGAACCTTGATAACGCGCAAACGCTTGCTCCCACTGGCGGGCCGAATCCTTTTGGCCGGTTGCTCGTCACTTCCGGCACGATTCAAGCCGGCAGCACCAACGCCTTCACCAACGCCGTGACCATGGCCGCCTGGGGCCGGATGCGGTTGAATGGTTATAACCTGACCATCGCCAGCCTTTCTGGCGGTACACCTGTCGGTACGACGAATTGTTACGTCTATAACTACAACCGCACCAATCCGGCCACGTTGACGGTCGGAACCGACGCCAGTTCCCAGCAATTCGACGGTATCTTTGCCGATGGCACCAATCAGCCGCTGGGGGTTGTCAAGGTTGGCGCGGGTACTTGGACGCTCACAGCGAACAGCACCAACACCGGTGCCGTCAGTGTAAAAAGCGGCATCCTGACGCTGAGCAGGGATGGCTCATTCAGCAACAGCGTGTTGTTTGCCGTTTCCAGTGGCGCAACGTTGAATGTCAACGCCCGCTCTGACGGGACCCTGACCCTCAACAGCGGCCAGACCCTGAGCGGCAGCGGTAACGTGACCGGCAAGGTAAACGCCCTGGCTGGTTCCACGGTTTCTCCCGGCAGTTCAATCGGCACGCTGAACGTGTTGAGCGATCTGACGTTGGCGGGCACGCTGCTCATGGAACTCAACCGCACCAACGGAATACAAACGAACGATCTGATCAACGTGGCCGGTGCGTTTACCTCCACCAGCGGAACTTTGGTGGTTACCAATATCGGTCCGGCCCTGGCGGTGGGCAACTTCTTCCAGTTGTTCAGCGGCGGCCGGAGTTTTGCCGCGGTGAACCTGCAAACCAACGATACGGTGAACAACGTCAAATACACCTGGAACAACACAGTCAATTCGAATGGAAGAATCACCGTAGCCACCGTGACCGGACTGGTGAACACGGCGCCGACGAATATCACGGCCCAGGTCGTTGGCGGCACGAATCTCAACCTTTCGTGGCCGTCGGATCACACCGGTTGGACCCTGCAATCGCAGACCAACAGCACCAGCGCGGGATTGAAAACCAACTGGGTGGATGTCGCCGGATCGGCGGGCACCAACCAGGTGACGATCCCGATCACGGCGACGAATGGCTGCGTGTTTTTCCGCATGAAGTATCCGTAACCAGCGGGAGTTTGGGGCGAACAACAGGCGGGGACATCACCGGGTGGTGTCCTCGCCTTGTTTGTCGGCAGAATGCACAATATGAAAAGGAATCAAATGAAGCAATCAAGTGCCCAATGGGTGGTCAAAGGTTTGATCGCTGCGGTTCGGCCAGCGCTTTGTTTTTTTCTTTTGACGCTGACCGGTCGCGCCCTGGCCATAACTCTGCCCGCGATCAATACCAACAATGTCATCAACGTCACCAATGCGTCCTACAACGCAGTCGGCGATGGCGTGATCACCAACACCACCGCGCTTCAGGGCGCCATCAATGCGGCGGCCCTGGGAGGCCTGAGCAACGGGTTGAGCGGCGGCACGGTGGAAATTCCGGCGGGCGTCTTTTTGTCCGGGCCGTTGACGATGAAAAATTCCGTCAACCTGCAAATTGACGCCGGCGCCACACTGAAAATGTTGCCGTACGGCAGTTATCCCGGCGGCGCTTCGCCCACGGATTTTATTTCCGCTTCAAAACTCCATGATATCGAAATCAGCGGCTCAGGGACAATCGATGGCCAGGGCGCGGCCTGGTGGGCGGCCTTCGAGGCCAGCGCCATCAATCGTCCTAAAGCCATGTTTGCACCCTCGACCTGTACAAACGTATTGGTTCAGAATGTCACCCTGCAGAGCCCGCCCAACACTCACATCTCTTTGCGCAGTCTTTGCAAAGAGGTGACCATTCAAGGGATTACCATCAACACGACGTCTGATGTTCTGTCAGACAACACGGACGGGATTGACGTGAATGCGACCAACTGTCTGATCCAAAATAACTTCATCAGTTGCGGAGATGATCATGTTGCCATGGGCGGAGGTTCCGGCGCCATCGCCATCACCAATTGCATTTTCGGCAATGGTCACGGTATCTCCATCGGCAGCGGAACCACTGGCGGACTGCAAAATCTATTGGTCAATAACAGTGCGATGACCATCGCTGACAGCGCCAGTTTGAGTTCCGGCATTCGCATGAAATCCGGGCGTGACCGGGGCGGATTTGTTCGTAATCTTACTTACCTCAACCTGGCATTTACCAATAATCAAAACCCGATATTCATTTCCAGCTATTATCCGGATAGCACCATTCCCTCAAACCCGACCACTGATACCGGCTCGGCAATTGTAGCCACGACCCCGATCTGGCGTGATGTCATTATCAGCAACGTCAACGCCGTCGCTTCCAGCGGACGCAATGCGGGAAGGATTTATGGATTGCCGGAAATGCCGATCACCAATCTCACGCTGACGAAAGTAACGGTCAAAGCCGATAAAAGTTTCGACCTGTATCACGTTCGCACCGCGCGGTTTATTGATTCACAAATCAGCCTGCCCGCCAGCGTCAATACCTTCAATCTGTACAATGTTGACCTCACCTTGACCAACAGCCTTTTCAACACGAACCTGGTGAAAATCGGCGGGTGGAGTTCGGCTTTGATTACCAACCGGCTCGCTTTCTTCAACGCCCGGGTCGCGTTCACCGACACAAATGTATTGCCGAAAGCAGCGACGATCACGTTGGCGGGCAGCACGCTCACGGTCAGCAACAACTGGAGCGTGGACGTGTCGCAGGTGGTGAATTTTGCGTTGGGTGCCAGTAACGCCACGATCAGCGTGATCAGCAACCTGACTTTGAATGGAACGATCAACCTCACCGCCGGAAATGGCTTTACCAACGGGATCTACACCCTCTTTACTTACGGAGGCGCTTTGACCTGGGGATCCCCGGTTCTTGGCAGCCTGCCGGCGGGATACAATTTCACATTGAATACCAACATCGCCGGACGAGTTGACTTGATGGCCGCTCCGCCAGCCCCTGACATACCCGTAAATCTGACTGCCGTGGGAACAAACCTTTCGGTCCGGCTGAATTGGTCTCCATCCGCCGGCGCCGATGGTTATAACCTGAGACGTTCGCCGACCAACGGCGGACCTTATTCAACGATTGCGAACGTGCCCGGCACAAATTATTCCGACGCGATGGTGAATCCCGGTATAGACTATTATTATGTCGTCGCTGCGACCAATTCCGTCGGCGAAAGTGCCAATTCAATTCAGGCCAGCGCCGTTCCGCTGCCCTCGGCAGCCGCAACGAATCTGAATTTTCAAGTTAACGGCAACCAATTGCAGCTGATCTGGCCGCAGGACCATTTGGGATGGCGTTTGCAAATCCAGACGAATGATTTGACCGACGGTCTCGGTGCCCATTGGACAGACTGGCCGGGTTGCACCGATATCTTCCAGACTAACTTTGTCCTCGATCCGGCCGGTGGATCGGTTTTCTTCCGGCTGGCTTACCCTTGATTCGAGATATCTCTCGTATTCAAAGGGGTGAAAATTCCGTCACCTGCACCATTGCCGGACTTGCGGCATATCTCTCATACGATCTTTACGTTCATGCTTCCGGGAATGCCACCACTCAAGGTGCCACCAACACCCTGGCTCCGGCAAATGCGTTGGGAGCCAACCCCGGGAAATCGGGAAGGACGGGCAGCCGCCCGGCACAATTCCCGGGCTTTACCTCTTCACATTCTTCAATGATTTATGCCGAAAATCACAATTTAACTCCCGGTTTTAAATTATAGAATATAGCCGTTGTCGCAGAATAAACAGAAAATCCAAAAAATGTACCGAATGAATGTCACAGTTGCACCCCGATGGCAGGCAGTCGCCTTGGTGGCAATCGTTTGCGCTGGTTTCGCGGCAAACGGAGGCGAAATCTTCTCAAAAGTTGCCGCTCCGCTGATTCCGAAAAGAGCGATAAATCTCAAGGATGTTGGCGGAACCGGGGACGGGATGGCGCTTAATACCGAAGTGATTGCCAAAGCCATCGCCTCGCTCGCTGAAAAGGGCGGAGGAAAACTGATCATTCCGTCCGGCATCTGGCTCACCGGGCCGGTCAAACTTCGCAGCCATATCAATCTGTATCTGGAGCGCGGTGCGTTGTTGAAATTTTCCGGTGACTTCAAATTGTATCCGCTCACGACAATTGACATGAATGGCGAAAGGGAAGTGGATTCAGTTTCCCCGATCTCCGGTGAAAATCTGGAAGACGTGGCCATTACCGGCGAAGGAATCATTGACGGTGGTGGCGACTCGTGGCGTCCAGTCAAAAAAGGAAAGTTGTCTGACAGCGACTGGAAGGCGCTCGTCAAATCCGGCGGCCAGTTAAGTGACAGAGGTGATACCTGGTGGCCGAGCCGCGAAGCGATGACGGGAGAGAAAACTGCGGAGCAGCTGCGAAAAATCGGGTCGGTCAAACCGGAAGATTACGAGCCGGCCCACCAGTTTTTACGGCCCAAAATGTTGCGGCTCATCAAATGCAAAAAGGTTTTACTGGAGGGCGTGACGTTTCAAAATCCGCCGAACTGGACTCTCAATCCTGCGCTTTGCGAGGACGTTTCGGTCCTCAATGTGAATGTTCGTAATTCTCCCATTGCCCAGAACAGTGATGCGCTGGACCTGGAATCCTGTCGCCGTGCGATGGTCCGCAACTGTACGTTTGACGTGGGTGACGATGGGATTTGCCTGAAGTCCGGCAAGGATGCCGCCGGCCGCCGCATTGGCGTGCCGACGGAAAATGTGCTGATAGAAGGTTGCACCGTGTACCACGCGCACGGCGGCTTCACCATTGGTAGTGAAATGTCCGGCGGTGTGCGCAACGTCCGCGTGGACAACTGCGTTTTTATAGGCACCGACGTTGGGCTGCGATTCAAGAGCACCCGTGGCCGCGGCGGCAGGGTGGAAAAAATTTACGTATCCAATGTGGGGATGACGGACATTTCGGGCGACGCAATCAATTTCAATATGTATTACGGCGGCAAATCACCGCTGGACGAAACCGCAGGAACCGATGAAACCAATGTGCCGCCGGTCACGGCGGAGACTCCGCAGTTCCGGAACATCCAAATTGAGAACGTCGTTTGTCGCGGTGCGCAAAAGGCAATAGTGTTGGTGGGCCTGCCGGAAATGCCCATCCGCGGCATTCATCTGAAGAATGTTTCCATCACCGCGCAGGCCGGCGCATTTTTAACGGATGCCGACGGCATTGTTTTTGACCAGGTTCGGATCGAAAACCAATCCGGCCCGGTCCTGAATCAGATCCGCGTAAAGAATTCCTCGTTGAATCTGCTTAAATGAACAAAATGGCGATATTGTTGTTCCGCAAACCAAACCTGTTGCCATCAAGGAAAGCATCGCTTGAAACCATTTCTTTCAGTTGAAACTCCACTATCAGCCACCGGACGAAACACCCAGCCGTCCGCCTACACGTTTCCGTGGCTGCCCGACCAGGGTGATGGCACCTATCACAACCCGATTATTTACGCCGATTATTCCGACCCCGACGTCATCCGCGCCGGCGACAATTTTTACCTGACGGCATCCAGCTTCAACTGCACGCCGGGATTGCCGATTCTTCATTCGCATGACCTGGTCAATTGGACCATCATCAACCATGCGGTCAAAAACCTGCCGCATCCGCGTTATGCCGAAGTCCAGCCCGGCTGCGGAGTCTGGGCGCCGAGCTTGCGCTTTCACGCCGGCAAATTCTGGATTTTCTTCCCGTTGCCGGATGAAGGCATCTACGTCACGACGGCAAATCATCCTGCGGAAAAATGGTCCGAGCCACATCTGGTGCAGGCAGGCAAAGGTCTGATTGATCCTTGTCCGCTGTGGGACGACGATGGCCAGGCGTATCTCGTTCATGCCTACGCGCGCTCCCGGTCAGGCATCAAGCACATGTTGCGGATCCGGCCCATGGCGGCGGACGGCTCACGCCTGCTGGGTGAGGGTGAGATTGTTTTTCATGAACCGGAAAAACATCCCACCCTCGAAGGGCCAAAGTTTTTGAAGCGCGATGGCTGGTATTACATCTTTGCGCCCGCCGGCGGGGTGGAAACCGGCTGGCAGGTGGCGCTGCGCTCGAAAAACATCTATGGTCCGTACGAGGACCGAATCGTTTTGGAACAAGGAAGCTCTGTGGTCAACGGCCCCCATCAGGGTGCGTTGGTTGACACGGCGAGTGGTGATTGGTGGTTTGTGCACTTCCAGGATGCGGGGATTTATGGACGGGTCACCCATTTGCAGCCGGTTAAATGGCAGAATGGCTGGCCATTGGTTGGAGTGGATCGGGACGGTAACGGCATTGGCGAACCGGTGTTGCAGCATGCCAAATTCAGCACCCCTCAGAACGGAGCGGTGGTGGCTCCGCAAACCAGCGATGAATTTGACTCGCCCAAACTCGGCCTGCAATGGCAATGGCATGCCAACCACAACGATGACTGGTATTCCCTGAGCGCGCGAAAAAACTGGCTGCGGCTGTACCCCCAACTCGCCGCGCACGAAAACCTGACGCAATCGCCCAACCTGTTGCTGCAAAAATTCCCGGCGCGTTCCTTCCTGGTTGAAACCTTGCTGGAATTCGCCCCGAAGCAAACCGATGAAGAAGCCGGCTTGATTGTCACCGGGGAATCCTTTGCGACCCTCGCGCTGGAAAAGAAGGACTCCCGCAACCAGATTGTCATGCGCGTCAACGGTGTTCAAAAATTTGTTCACGATCATGCGCCCGCTGCCATCAGGTTGCGCGTTGCCGTAAAGGACAGCGGCTTGTGCCTGTTTAGTTTTGCCGCCGGTGACGATTTTATGACCATTCCCCAGACTTTCCCGGCGCGAAAAGGCGTCTGGATTGGTTCCAAATTGGGGCTCTATAGCTTGAAGCGGCTCAAAGATACCTCCGCAGGCCATGTGGACATCGATTATTTTCGATTTCTGTAGATCCCAACCGGTGCCTTTTGAGACCAAGGACAATCTGTTTGCCAAATCAACCAAGGAGAGGTATTGCCATTGAAGGCGGATCTTCACTCCAATGAAATTATCAGCATGAAAAATAAATTTTGCGGGATGACTTTGAGAAATCCATTGATCGTAATCGTCGGCTTGATGGTGCTTGATTCGTCAACCAAAGCTCAATCATTTGTCACGCCTGCGTTACCGGTAATTCCGGGTGGAATTTACAATGTTACAAACTATGGCGCCCTGGGTGACGGCCTGGCGACTAACACGGCATCGATTCAAGCGGCTATTGATGCTGCGAGTGGCGCCGCCGGCGGAACCGTTGAGGTGCCGGCCGGAGTCTTTTTAAGTGGTCCAATCCATCTGGCAAACCGGATTAACCTGCGGATCGCCGGCGGCGCGACCCTCCGGATGTTGCCCCTGGATAAATATCCCGGGAGCACAACCGACCCGGCGAATTTTATCAGCGGAATGGGGTTGCACGACGTCGCCGTCAGTGGTCCGGGCACAATCGATGGTCAAGGCATTCCGTGGTGGCCGTATGCCCGGGTGCGGGGCGCAAAACGGCCAAGAATGATTGCGCTCTCCTCGTGTGAGCGTGTTTTAATCGAGAAAATCACGCTGACCAATTCCCCGATGTTTCATATCGCCATCAGCGGCAAATCGGCCGATGTCACTGTTCGCGGGGTCACCATCCGCGCGAATCCTTCCACCGATCCCATCAACCCGGGACATAACACCGATGCCTGCGACGTGAGCGGGAAACGCGTTCTGATTCAAGATTGTGACGTCAGCGTGGGTGATGATAATTTCACTTGCGGCGGCGGCACGTCGGATGTGCTGATTACCAACTGCACCTATGGCTACGGTCATGGCGTCTCCATCGGCAGTCCGACTTCCGGCGGGGTGTCGAACATCACGGTCATCAATTGTACCTTCAACAATACCGAACAGGGCATTCGCATCAAATCTGACCGCGACCGGGGCGGGTTCGTGCATCACCTTGCTTATTTGAATCTCTCGATGACCAATGTGGACTATCCGATTTTGATATACGCTTCCTATATGGCAACCAACCGCCAATATCGCGCTTTGACGGACGTGACCCCCGCCATTGTTGCCAGTTATCCGAGCAATGAAGTCGTCAACCGGACGCCAATCTATCGTGACATCACTTTCAGCAATATTGTGGCAACGGTAAAACCCGGACGCAGTGCCGGGCTGATTTGGGGCCTGCCGGAAATGACGGTCAGTAATGTGCTGTTGCAGAACGTTAGTATCACCGCCGACAAGCCGTTTGGCATCTATGCCGCCCAAAACGTCAGGCTGGTGCATTCCCGGATCGTCACGCCGGAAGGCGTGAACCAACTGTCCTGCACCAACGCACAAATCACGATTGCTCGTTGATTTTTGACCATCCTTATGTCCCAGTTTTCTTTTACCGCCGGACTGGTCGGATTGATGTCGCTCGCAATTTCAGTTTGCGCCGGCGAGCCGCGCATGGAAACGGATTTGTCCGGCGCGGGCTGGAAGTTATGGCTGGACCAAGATGCCAAATGGGAAAATGACGAATTGTTTCTTCCGCCGGTTGACGTCGCCAGGTTGCCGGCAAATCCTCCCACCGGCGGTTGGGACTCGCTGGGTTCCAACACGTTGGCGGTATTGGTGCCCGGCACGGTCGAGGAATATCTGCATCCGGGCAATGGCCCGGCGGGCGATATCAAAGGAGTGAGCTGGTGGGTGCGCAAATTCAAAATTCCCGAATCCAGCTCGCCCCGCCATGTGGTTCTGCATTTTGACGCGGTCCGATTGCGCGCGGAAATTTTTCTAAACCGCAAGCTCGCCGGTTATGACCCGATCGGCAACACGCCGTTCGACGTGGATATCACGGACGCAGTCAAGCCGGGTGAGGAATGCGAGTTGGCCGTGCGCGTGACGGATCCCGGCGGCAATTTTGATTGGCGCGACAGTTCGCCGTTCCTGTGGGGCACCAACACGATCCCCATGAGCCATGGATTCGGCGGCATCACCGGCCGCGTGCGGCTGGTGGTCTGCGACCCGGTTTTTGTGGATGACATTTATGTGCAAAACACGCCGGCGATCACGAACGTCAATGTCGTTGCCACGGTGAAAAATACCACGGACCAAACCGTCCAGCGTGACGTGGAAATAACGGTCACGGAAAAATCCGCCCTGGACCATTTGAATGAGTTGCTCAAGTCTGGCGGGGTGGGGGATTATCTGCTGCCGCTGACGTTCCAATCCGAATTGAAGAATGTATCGCTCAAGCCCGGCGACAATCCGGTGACGTTTCAGGTTGTCGCGCCCCGGGCCAAGGTTTGGGACCTGGAACACCCCAATCTTTATGTTGCTGAAGTTAATCTCAGCGAGAGCCGGGTGCGAACGGATGAGGCGCAGCAGGTGTTTGGCTTCCGCTGGTTTGCGCCGGAAGGTTTTGGCACGAACGCGATGTTCCGGCTCAACGGCCAGCGCGTGGTTTTGCGCACGGCCATCAGTTGGGGGTTCTGGCCGATCAATGGAATTTTTCCGACGCCGGAACTTGCCGAAAAGCAAATCCTGTCGGCCAAAGCGCTCGGCTTGAATATGCTGAATTTTCACCGTTGCATTGGCCAGCCCGAAGTATTGGGCGAAGCCGATAAACTCGGTTTGCTCTATTACGAAGAGCCGGGCGCTTATGTTAACGGGGATAAAACCCCGCTGGCCAAGGCGCTCGCGCGGGAAAAATTGCTGCGCATGGTCAAACGCGACCGCAGCCACCCGGCACTCGTGATTTACAATATGATTAACGAGGCGTGGGATTCGGGCGGCGCCCGCCGGGATACAAATATTTTGAATGGTCATATTCGTGATCTGCGCGACGCCCACGCGCTCGATCCCGGTCGCACCATTACCCACACCTCCGCGTGGGCGCTGCGGGCGGACGATGACGAGCTTCCCAAAATACACATGCGCCCATTCGATGAGGCCGTTCACCTGAACGGCTGGTTTGACAATCACCACGCCGGCGGACCCGAAGTCTGGCGGCAAAATCTTTATCAGTCGCCGGACAAATATTACAACCGGACCACGAACCGGAACGAAATTGTTTATTGGGGCGAGGAAGGCGCCATCTCGTCGCCGCCGCGGCTGGAAAAAATCAAGGCCGTGCTCGCCGCTGCGCCGTACCAGGGTTGGGACGGTCCGGTGTATCTTGATTGGTACCGGCAGTTTGATGATTTTCTCACCCGTAAAAATCTGCACGCCGCGTTTCCGACGGTTGACGCGCTGACCACTTCGATGGGCGCGGTTTCGCTTTATCATCAGGGCCGCAAGATTGAGACGATCCGCATCAATGACGCGACGGATGGTTACGCGGTCAACGGCTGGGAATCGGAAAGTGTCGAAAATCACTCTGGCATCGTAGATTGCTGGCGCAATCCGAAGGGAGATCCGGCGATCATGGCTTATTACAACCAACCGCTATACGTTGCGGTGAAAGTCCGCAGCCAGTTTGCCCAAATTCCCGGCCGGGTCGCCGTAGATTTTTATGCGATCAATGAGAAGAATCTGAACGGCGCACACACGTTGAAAATCATCGCGCGCAACCCGGCTGGCCACGAGGTTTTTACCCGGGATATTCCCGTGTCACTCACCGGCGGCGATGTGTTTGGTGAATTGCTGGGGGAGAGCCTGACCGTTCCCATCGCCGGCTCGACGGGAATATTTCGGGTCGAAGCCAGCTTGCGTGACGCCTCGGGAAAAGAGGTTGCCGCCGGCCGCGATGAAATTCTCGCCGTCGATTGGCAGAGCGAAAAGCCAGGCGGGAAGGGCGCGACGTGGGAAAGCTCGCCGGCTGTGCGCGAATTTCTCGCAAGAAAGAAGAATCTAAAGGCCGAAGCGTATCGCGACGATCTCGGCCCCCTGGATTGGGTTGTCGTTACGCGTCCGCCAGGCGAGGGCGAGGCTGTCGGAATTCCTGTCGATCGCTTCGCGTCCGGCCTGGCCGTGACGTTTTACAATGACGACAGGTTCCAAAACGAGATCCACGAGCGTACCGACCGGACCGTGGATTATTATGTGCCGGATGGTGCCGCACCGGATCAGCAATCCGGCTTCATGGAAAACTACGGCGTTCGTTGGGACGGGAAAATTGTGCCGCCGACAACGGGCGATTACACGTTCGCCGTGAAAAGCAGCGGCGGCACCCGCCTGTGGGTCAACGACCAGTTGCTGTTCGATGACTTTTCCACGCGCAACAGCAGTCCTATCAACCGCGCGCGCATCCGGCTTGAATCGGGTAAACCTGTTCTGGTCCGGGTTGAGTTCTGGCAGCGCAAAGGCAATGCCCAATGTCAACTGTTGTGGGCCGTGCCGGAAGCCGAGGCGCCATCCGCCACGAAGCTCATTGAGCGGGTCAGGAATGACGGCACGACGTTGTTCATCCTCGACCGGGCGGATACCTGGATGAATCTGATCACGAATAACACCGCCGCAAGGTTCAACGGCTCTTTCACGATCGGCACGACCTGGCTTGGCGGCCTTCACTTTGTCCGTGAGCATCCGTTGTTCGCCGGCCTGCCGGTCAACACGGCGATGGATTGGCCTTATCAAGCCGTGGTACGCAATGGCAAGGCACGTTCGGGTTTGCTGCTTGAGGGCGAGGAGCTGGTCGCCGGCGCCTGGCACAGTTACCCGATGGCGCTCGGCACGGCAGTCGGAATTATTCCCTGTGGCAAGGGACGGATTGTGGTTTCCACGCTGGATATTGCCAGTCAGCTGAATTCATCCGACCCCAGCGCAGAAGTTGCGCGCAAATTATTGTGCAATTTCATCGCCTTCCATCCCGCCGACCACTTCTAGTGCCCATTCTGGTGAGGTCGAAGGTGTTTGGTTTCTCTCGTCAAAACGCCGGTTTTTTGATAGGGTCGTGTCAATGAGCGAAATCACGCTGCTTCTGGATGCCATCGCTCGCGGCGAGAGCCGCGCCTCCGAAGACCTGTTGCCGCTGATTTATGATGAGTTGCGTCGTCTGGCTGCCATGCGCATGGCTGGCGAGTCGGCGGGACAGACGCTGCAGCCCACTGCGCTGGTGCATGAAGCCTGGCTGCGGTTGGTGACCGAGAAAGGCAGAACCTGGCGAAACCGGGCGCATTTTTTCCGCGCTGCTGCCCAGGCGATGCGTCGAATTCTTGTGGATCGGGCACGTCAAAAGCTGAGCCTCAAACGCGGGGGCGGCCTTGAGAAGGTGGTCATTGATTACCTGGATATCCCGGCCGCCACGGTGGATGACCGGGTCTTGTTGGTGGACCAGAGCCTGGAACGATTGGAGCAGGAAGACCCCGAAAGTGCCCGGGTCATCACGCTGAAATTTTTTGGCGGCCTGACCAACAGGGAGGTTGCCAAAATTCTGGGGATAACCGAGCGTTCCGTGGAACGCCAATGGGCTTATGCCAAGACGTGCCTCTTCGAAATGATTCAATCAGAAATGTAATCTGCTCGCCGTGTCGGTTTTCGAACCCAGCTTGCGCTTATTAAGTCAGAACCCATAAACCAGCGGATGACAGATTCCAAACAGATTGAGAAGGCGCTCTTTGATGCCGCGCTGGAATTGGCTGACCCGGCAACGCGCATGGCGTTTCTGGATCAGACCTGCAATGGAAATCCAGGGTTGCGGGACCGCTTGGAAAGACTTCTCACCGTTCACGCGTCAGCGGAAGAATTCTTCAGCGGCAGTCCCATGCCCACAGCCGGAGATCATGGCGGATCAGATACCTCGGCGGCCGTTGCCGTGCCACCTGGTCAAACGACGGCCAGTCCGTTGGAAACGACCAACATGGTCATCGGGCGTTACCGGCTGCTGCAACGCCTGGGAGAAGGAGGTTGCGGCGTCGTGTATGAGGCTGAACAGGAACAGCCAATCCGGCGTCGGGTCGCGCTGAAGATCATCCGGCTGGGAATGGATACGGAGAACATCATTGCTCGATTCGGGGCAGAGCGGCAGGCACTCGCATTGATGGATCATCCGAATATCGCGCATGTACTGGATGCCGGCGCTACCGAATCCGGGCGGCCGTACTTTGTGATGGAACTGGTGCAGGGAGTGAAAATCACGGAATATTGCAACCAGAACCATCTCGATACCCGGCAACGGCTGGATCTGTTCATCCTGACCTGCCATGCCATCCAGCACGCCCACCAAAAAGGGATCATCCATCGTGACATCAAGCCGTCCAACATCCTCGTCGCCGCGCATGATGGGGTGCCGGTGCCGAAAGTGATTGATTTCGGGATTGCGAAAGCCACGGAAGGAACTCTGGCCGATAACACCCTTTACACCGCCTGCGATCAATTCATCGGTACGCCGGCTTACATGAGCCCCGAACAGGCAAACCTGGGCAGTCTGGACGTGGACACGCGCAGCGACATTTATAGTCTGGGGGTGTTGCTCTATGAACTGCTTACGGGCCGGACGCCGTTCGATTCAAAGAAATTGATTGAATCCGGGATGGATGAAATGCGCCGCACTTTGCTGGAAAGCGAACCCCAATTGCCTTCCACCCTGCTGACCACGCTGGGCAACACGGAATTGACCAGAATTGCCGCCCAGCATCACGCTGAACCGCCGCGATTGATCTCGTCGATGATCGGTGATCTGGATTGGATCGTGATGAAGGCATTGGAAAAGGACCGCCGCCGGCGTTACGAAACCGCCAACGGCCTGGCGATGGACGTTCAGCGCTACTTGAGCAATGAGCCGGTGGCGGCCCGCCCGCCGAGCAGTCTCTACCGGTTTCAAAAACTGGTCCGGCGAAACAAGATCACCTTCGCGGCCATTACCGCGGTCACCCTGGCGCTATTGATCGGGTTGGGCGTTTCGACCTGGCTGTTTCTGGAAGAGCGTGACGCGCGGCGACGGGCGGTGGCCGCCGAGCTGCAGCAGATTCGTTTGCGCGAAGAATCCGACCGGTTGCGGCAGCAGGCGGAGTTCCGTCAGAAATTGACCGCGGCGACGTTCGCTCGCAGTCGCGAAAAAATCGAGGAGGCCGACCGCCTGGTCGCGGGCATTCCCGCGCCGGAACCGAATCTGGAATACGCCGATCTGTATCGCACGCTGGGCGACTGGCACGCGGCCAATGGCCGGTGGAAAGAAGCGGCGGACCGTTTCGCGGTGCTGGTGCAGGTAAGCCAGCCGGATGATTGGGACCTGACCACGCTGGATTATTTGCGTTACGGCCCGGCGTTGCTGGAGAGCGGTGATTTGGGCGGCTACGAACGATTCCGGCAATCAGCCATCGCTCATTTCGCCCGGACGACCAATCCATTGCCGGCCGAACGCATGGTGAAGCTGGCCTTGCTGATGCCGGCGGACACCCATTTGCTTGCCGTCTTGCAGCCGCTGGCGAAAACAGCGGCGGAATCTCTGGCGACCCACCAGAATCACGATTCGGTTGCGTGGGAATTATCGCTGGCCGCCTGGCGCGCATTTTCAATGGCCTTGATGGAATATCGCTCCGGAAATTATCCCGGCGCGGAAGATTGGTGTCAAAAATCCCTGGCTTTCCAAAAGGAAAACGAAATCCGCGTCGCCAGTGTTCGAGTGGTGCTGGCAATGACCCATTATCAGATGGGGCGAATTGAATCCGCGCGCTCCGAACTCGCGCAGGCCCGTCAGACAATCGAGAACAGATTTGGCAAGGGATTGCAGACGGGCGACGGCTTTCAGGGTTTCTGGTTCGACTGGGTCTTTGGTCGCATTCTGCTGCGCGAAGCAATCAGCCTGGTCGGCAATTCCTCTCACTGAACGACTTCGGGAATCTCCGACGTATCAGCCAGGGCCAAACTGTTCATAAAAATTCTTTGTCGGGTTTCGAGGGTCAAATCCGCTTCTATCAATTGAAGCACCTATGTCATCATTTGAAAACGAGCGGAGCCGTCTCCCCGGCAAACCTGGTCGGAAGTATCATCCCAACGTTCTTCCCAAAGGCTTTACCCTCATTGAGTTGCTGGTCGTCATTGCCATTATAGCCATTCTTGCCGCCTTACTGCTGCCGGCGTTGGCCAAAGCCAAGGAGAGGGCCAAGCGGATCAGTTGCGCCAGCAATCTGCATCAGTACGGGATGGCCTGCCAGCTCTATGCGAATGATAACACCGGTCGTTTGCCGCTGATGGCTGATAAGCCTGTGGGCAATCCGGATTTTGGCGGCTTTTGGCCCTGGGACATGTCGGTCAATGCGGCCAACAGCTTGAGCCAGCAGGGGTCGCAACGGAATATCCTGTTTTGTCCGTCTTTCAGCGAGCACGACAGTGATTTTCTGTGGGGTGCATCGAACGGTACGGACAATCCACTGGGCTACAACAGTCTCGGTTACCGGTCGACCGGCTACGCGAACACTTTTCCGGGCGGCCAGAACCATCGCTCGCTCCGACAGGCCGACGGTCTTACCAACCTCACCATTGTTCCACCGGTTACCCTGAGCCCGGTCGCCGATCGTATGCTGCTGGCCGATGCCACCATTACTGATGCCGGGAAGAACGCCGACGGCCAAAAATTCGGCTATGTGTACACAAAGATCAAGGCGCCGGACGGGACGCTTTATGACTCGCCGCATGTGTACGGCAGCCTGGCGACAGGAGGTAATCTCTGCATCTGCGACGGCCATGTCGAATGGCGGCTCTTACGGGATTTGCATGCGCGCACCGTCCTGTCCAACGGCGGCCCTGTTCCCACCTTCTGGTGGTAACTGATTTCAGCGAACCATAAACCTAAAAACACAAATCAATAACCCAACAAACCATGAAAAGCCAATTCTCCGGACTAACTAGTCTGGCCGTTTTGATGGCCAGCCTGCTCTCCTCCGCCTCATTGTCGGCGGCAACGCTCAATTTTCTAACCACGGCTCCAACGCCGACCAATAACGACGTCTTTAATTTCGTCGGTTCGACTATCGACAGCAACAACGTGAGCGATGGCGGCGCCTACACGGACGGCGCCGGAAATGACGCTTTCACCTATGTGGCCGGAGATCGTCCCAGCAAGGGGCAGACTTTCACCACCGGCCCCGGTGCTGGCGTGGTCACGGCGATCTGGATCCGACATGTTGGCTATGCGAATGAAGCGCCCAGCACTTTTTGGAGCTTCGGCGCGGGAGGTCCCTTTACGTTTCGCATCACGGATCCGTCCCAGGTCAATACGGCCGGTTTTGCGCTGGATACCGAAGCCTACGTCATCACCGGTTCCGAACCCAACAATCCCGGAGGTTTTGCCTTCTCGACTACTGGAACGGGGCGATGGCTGCGCTTTGGGTTGACCAATACAGTCACATTGTTGCCCAACACCACCTACGGGTTTGACATTACCAGTACCGGCGGGGACTTTTTTGAGTCCTGGGGCACTAACGGCAATGTTTACAGCGGAGGAACAGCCTATGACGGCAGCAGCAATGGGGCATTGGATAATACATTGGTTACGGAAGTCGGCGATCGTGCGTTTCTCGTTGAGTTCAATGGAGGCACTTTCGCGCCACCTCCGATTTTGCCGCCGGTGGTTACCAACCAGCCGGCGAACGTAATGGTTCCATCGGGAGCCAACGCGACCTTTACTCTCGCCGTTGGTGGCACCACGCCGTTTGCCTACCAGTGGTATTTTAACACGAATACGCTGTTGAGTGGTCAAACCAACGCCACGCTTATAATTGGCGGAGCGACGACAAATCAGGTGGGTGGTTATTCTGTTGTGGTCACCAACGCCAGCGGCAGCGCCACCAGCAGTGTCGCCCGGCTTTCGGTCATCCTCCCGTCGGTCACCACGAATTTCAATTTCAGCGCCGGCAGCGGCACGATTCTCGATCAAAATGGCATCGGCACCGGGTTGAGCGTCCGTCTTGCCGGCACCGGGACTTCGATTCCCGCCAACGACCCCAATCTGTTGCTGGATACGGTCAATGGCGTTTTGAACATCACCTCCCCCTCATGCGATTTCAACGGGCAAATCGCGATGGATTCAGCCGAAGCGGCGGGTTTCAACCTGTCGACCATCGGCTTTACCGGAACGGAGGATTTCGCGGTGACCGGATCCTTCACCAATCTCCCGATTGGAACGTATGTCAACTATGATCAAGTGGGAATATTCGCCGGCTTGACCACCACGAATTTTGTGCGCGGCGGGCTGATCTTCAACGGCGATTTCGCCAACCTGAGCAGCTACGGAGTGGGCAATCAGAACGGCGGAGACATTGGCATTGCCACGGCTGCGGCTCCGCCGAACAACATGATCGTTACGATAGCTCGCGCCCGGGGAGTCTGGAGTGTGAGTGTCAATGGTCTCAGTGTGACGCCAAATGCCGCCCTGGCTTTCCTGAACAGTTCGAACGATATTACCGCAGGTGTGTTTGCGCTCGACACGTCCGGCACGCATAACACCACCAGCATCACCACCTTTTCAGCCAGCCTGTTCGCCGGCCCGAAGCTCAGTGTCGCCAGGTTCGGAAACAACCTGACCTTCAGCTGGAATGTGGTCAGCGCGGGTTTGCAGTCCAACGCCAATCTGGCCAATCCCAATGGCTGGACGCCGGTGGCCGCAGCCACGGCCAGTCCCTATGTGGCGCCCATTCCGAGCAGCGGCAGTCTGTTCTATCGCATTGCCCCATGACCTGTATTCCGGAGCTTTAATTCAGTCAGAAACCCCAAAGAACAAAAACATGAAAACAAAACTATCAATCCTCTGCGGTACCGTGGCGCTGGCGGCCCCGGTCTACGCAGGCCTGCAAATCACCAACGGCGATTTTCAAAACAATACGCCGGCGGCAAATACCTGGGATGTCGACAGCTGGTTCAATTCGTATCCCACGGCGGCTGGTCAAGTGAACAATTGGTGGTGGGAAGGAACCTGGTACGGCCCAACGGTGTCTCCCAATGGCACTTCAGTGATGGGGCTCGGCTATATGTTTACGACTCCCCACTGGGCCTATCAAGGCATCGGGGTAAATGATGGAGGTCTCCCTTCATTGAATCTCCAGTTTGATGTCGGCTCATTCACCGATGCCGGGGTGGCCCGCAATATGGGGGTCACGCTTTCCCTGTATCAGTCCGATGGCACCTTTGTCGGCGCGGATAACTCGGATATCGCCGGCGCCGCGGGTGTCACCCTCATCGATAGCGTGAGCCTGACCAGCGGCAGCTTGAATCCTGGGCAGGTGGTCACCCTGCAGACGGCCCTCAACCTTGCCTCGGCGAACAACACCGGGGGGCTGTTTCTGCGGTTCATAAACTATTCCACCGGGACCGGTGAACCGTGGGCGGCGATTGACAACGTCATGATCGTTCCGGTTCCCGAGCCGTCCTCGCTCGCGCTGTTGGGATTGGGCGGCTTAGGCCTCCTGTTACGCCGCCGTTCGGCATAGCAGAATGATGGGGGAGATTTGAGTTGATGAAAACGAAAGAGGCAGGCGCGGTCGCCTGCCTCTTTCCTGAGCTGTGAATGAAAATGTCGGATCGCAGCAGGCGGGAAGAGGATCTGTTCAGCGAAGCTTTGTGCCGGACTGATCCGGAAGCGCGGGCGGCGTTTCTGGACCAGACCTGTGCCGGCCAGCCGGCCCTGCGCGCGCAGGTTGAAGCGTTGCTCGCCGTCCATGTCGAGGCGGAAAGGTTTTTTGCCGAGGCGGAACACGAAGCCGGTTTACAATTAGATGCACAACAAATAAATGAAAACCCTGCAGCAGAAGCTTTTCGCCATCGCCATCCTCTGCCTGACACTGCCGGTCCCGGCCGCCACGCTGACCATCAGTGCCAGCGCTCCAACGCCGAGAGCAAATGATATTTACAGCTTTGCGGGAGCCGCCCGTGACGGCATGAACGTCGGGGACGGCTCCGGTTTTGCTGATGGCGCCGCCAATGACGCCTTTACTTATGTGGCGGGAGACCGCGCCAGTCAGGGACAGTCATTTACCACCGGAAACAATAACAGCGGTTACACGATCACTGCCGTATGGCTGCAGCATGCCGGCTATACCAACGACACGGCGTTGACTTGGTGGCAGATGAATGGCGGTGTGACCCTCACCGTCCGGGTCACGGATCCGGCGCTCGCCGGGACAGCGGGCTTTGCGCTGGACACCGAGACGTATGTCACCACGGGCAGCGAGGGATGGTCGGGCATCCGGAATTCAACCAATGGCGATGCGAAATGGATTCGAATCTCATTTTCTTCGCCTCTCACTCTGGCTCCCGACAAGACCTACGGATTTGATGTCACAAGTTCAACCACCGGCGCTTTCTTTGAGTGGCTGGGCACTTCCAATAACGTGTATGCCGGAGGCAACGCCTATAATGGCAGCACAACCGGCGTGCCGGACAATGCCATGAACTCACTTGTCGGTGATCGCGTGTTTCTGGTTGAGGTGCTGGCGGAATGCTGCCCGCCTGCGGTTGCGAATCCTTTGGTTGCGGTTCCGTTTGATTTGACGAATGTCACCCTGCTGCCGGGTCCGTTCCAAACCAATATGCTGTTGGACTGTGCCTATCTTTTGAGCCTTGATCCCGACCGCCTGTTATACAGTTTCCGGGTAAATGCAGGGCTGTCCACCAGCAATGCGGCTCCTTACGGCGGATGGGAAGCCCCCGGCTCTACGCTGTGCCTCGGCCATTTCGTCGGACATTATCTGTCGGCCTGCGCCCAGATGTACGCGAGCACGGGTGATTCCCGGCTCAAGGGTCGGACCGATTACCTTGTGGGCGAACTTGCGAAATGTCAGGCGGGATCTCCCGCTGCGGGTTTCAACCCGGGTTATTTGTCGGCTTTCCCGGAATCCTATCTTAACGATCTGATCAACCAGACCCAATCCACCTATTTCAGTGTGCCATGGTATACGCTGCACAAGATCATGGCCGGATTGTTGGATGTCTATCAGCACACCGGCAACAATCAAGCGCTCACCGTGCTGACAAACATGGCCAACTGGGTGCAGTTTCGCCTCGATCAACTGACTGCCAGCCAGATTCAATCCATGCTGAATTACCGGGAATATGGCGGCATGAACGAAGTGTTGGCCGATCTCTATGCCGTCACCGGCAATGCCAATTATTTGCGCCTCGCGGCCGATTTCAACAAGCAGTCGTTGTTCGCCCCGCTCTCGCAGGATCAGGATGTGTTGGACGGTCTGCATGCCAACACCCAGATTCCCGAGATAACCGGCGCGGCGCGCGAATACGAACTGACCGGCACGGCCAGCTACCACGAGATCGCCAGTTACTTTTGGAACCGGGTGGCCAACTTTCGCTCGTATGTCATCGGCGGAAACAGCGACAGCGAACACTTTTTTCCGGTCACAGATTTTCCCTCCCACCTGACGCCGCAAACAGCGGAAACCTGCAACACTTACAACATGCTCAAGTTGACCCGGCATATCTTCGAATGGTCACCTTCTTCCGCTACGATGGATTTCTATGAACGGGCACTTTACAATCAAATCCTGGCTTCGCAGGAACCTTTGGAAGGTATGATGACCTATTTTGTTTCGCTCGAACCGGGCCACTTCAAAACTTATTCCAATCCGACCAACTCGTTCTGGTGTTGCACCGGCACCGGGGTGGAAAATCATTCGAAGTATGGAGATACGATTTACTTTCATGACACCAACTCACTCTACCTGAACTTGTTCATCCCATCGCAGTTGAACTGGCCGGACAAGGGGCTCACAATAGTCCAGAGCACCACCTTTCCGCAAAGCGACACGACCCTTTTATCTTTTCATTGCACGAATACGGTTCCGTTGGCCCTGAAAATCCGGTATCCCGCCTGGGCCCAATCGGGAATGTTTCTCGCCATCAACGGTATCCCGCAAACGATCACCAATTCCGCCGGCAGTTATGTCAGCATCAGCCGCAACTGGCAAAACAATGACCAGGTGCAAATCCGCCTTCCCATGACCTTGCGGGCCGAGGTCCTGCAAGATACGACCAATACCGTGGCTTTGTTCTACGGACCGATCCTGCTGGCCGGAGCCCTGGGTACCAATGGGATGCCGGCCAGCGACTTTGCGGCCAACCAACTGGACCTCGTCAATGTCGCTGTTCCCGATGGACTGGTGCCCTTGATGGTCGGAGACGTACCGACACTCTTGAGCAATACTTTTCCAGTTCCGGGCCAGGCGCTGTCCTTCCAGACAAAAGGACTTGGCCAGCCGCGCGATGTAACCTTGATGCCGTTTTACCAATTGCAGCATCAACGCTACTCGGCTTATTGGAAATTGCTGCCGGCGGCGGCGTGGCAGCAGTTTGCGAATTCCAACGCCGTCGCCGAAGCGCGCGTGGTGGACCAGGTCAACATTGGCGATTCAATTTCGGAGGCGGCGCACAATCTCGTGGCAACCAACAGCGCTTTTGGCAGTTATAACGGCCGGAGCTGGCGCGATGCCAACGAAAACCTGTCTTCCACCGGCTCGTTTGGCTATACCCTGACCGTGCTGTCCAATGTACCGGTAAACATTGGCTGCACCTATTGGGGGAGCGATTCCGGCGGCCGGATATTTGATGTGCTGCTTGGCGGTACGGTGATTGCAACCCAGACCCTGACCAACAATTTTCCGGGGCAGTTCTTCAATTTGGAATATACGGTTCCCCCGGCCCTGACCGCAGGCAAAACAAATATCTCAATTCGATTTCAAGCTCACCCGGGACAAATGGCCGGAGGTGTGTTTGGTTTGCAGATTGTGACCACGGCAGATCCCGGCGCGTTATTGGGAATTGCCCTGGGCCTGCTCCCGACCCAGACGCTGGGCGCATCGGCCCAATTTGCCAGTGTCGTGGATAATTTTCAAAATTTGACCAATCATCTCATTACGTCCAGCCCCTGGTTGCTGCTGACTTCAAGCGACCCCGGCGTCGTTGTTATTGGCCCCGACAATTCGCTGGTCGCCACCGGGGTTGGCACCGCCACAATCACCGTGAGCTATCTGGGTTACACGGTTTCGCAAACAATTAGAGTCGCCTCGGCCGCGTTGCAGATCAATCTGGTCGGGACCAATGTGGTGATTTCCTGGCCGAGCAATGCCGCCACCCTTCAATCCGCTTTTTACCTTGGGACGGGAAGCGTTTGGTCGTCTCCGGACAATTCAATTATCTCAGTCCAGGGTACAAACAACCTGATCGTTCCTGCCACCAACCGGGCCAGGTATTTTCGTCTGGTATACTAGCCAATCACCAATCGCCTTTTTGCGTACCCGCATGCCGCTAATCTATGTCGCTTTCTGTTGATGGTTGCCTAAGATTGGGAAAATTGCTCATGACTATGGTAAAAAAGCGTTCGGGAAAATTCCGTTCGGTCTCCTGGATCGGGGCGGCATGCTTGTTTTGGGCGGTCCTTCCCAACGCCGTCGCCGGCCCGGATGGGACGAGTGTTCTGCCGCAAACCGAACTGGCCGCGCGCTATTTTGGCAACGACGCACCCTGGTTTGAACAGAACATTCCCTTTTTTGATTGTTCTGATCCCGACATCACCCGGATTTACTACTATCGGTGGCAGCTTTACAAATCTCACCTGAAAGATCTTGGTCGTCGTGGATACATTGTTACGGAATTCCTGGATGACGTGGGTTGGGCCTTGAAACCTTACCAAAGCCTTAACGATGCCACCGCATTTCATATCAGTGAAGGTCGCTGGCTGAAGGACAACCGTTATCTGGATGATTATATCAATTTCATGTATTCCGGCGGAAATGACCGGCACTTCAGCGAGGCGATCGCCGCCGCCGTCTATGGCCGTTATCTGGTGAACGGAGACCGTGCTTTCGCACTGAAGAACCTGGATTCCATGAAACATGTTTTTCAGCTCTGGACCAATCGTTACGATCCGGGCAAGGGACTCTATTCCATCGAGCCACTCCTCGACGCCACTGAATACACCATCTCTTCGATCGACGCGTCCGGCGGCAAAGACGGCTTCCTGCATGGTGACGCCTTCCGCCCGACGATCAATAGTTTCATGTTCGCGAATGCGATGGCGATCAGCAAACTGGCGACGCTGGCAGGCGACACAAATTCGGCCGACGCTTTCGCCGCGAATGCCGCCGCCTTAAGAAACGCGGTCGAAACGGACCTTTGGAACGACGGCTTTCAACATTTCGTTGACCGGTTCAAAGCGGACAACCAATTCGTGCATTACTGGGACTTTATCCGTGGGCGCGAACTGGCCGGCTATGTGCCATGGGCTTTTGAATTGCCTGATCCGGATCCGAAATATAATGCCGCCTGGAAACATTTACTTTCGCCGGCGGAACTCGGCGGGCCTTGCGGAATGCGCACCGTTGAACCGGGTTACGAATATTACCTGCGGCAATACCGGTACGTCACGGAACATGGAAAAAAGTTGCCGGAATGCCAGTGGAACGGCCCGACCTGGCCGTTTGACACAACTTTGGTGCTCCAGGCCATGGCCAATCTTTTGAATGATTATACCCAGGATGTAGTCCAGGCCGACGACTACGTCCGATTGCTAAAACAATACACCCGCCAGCATTACTTGAATGGCGAGCCCGATTTGCAGGAAGACTATAATCCCGACACAGGAAATGTCATCGTCGGCTTGCGAAGGAGCCACCACTATAATCATTCGGGTTATAACGATTTAATCATTAGCGGGCTGGTCGGGCTGCGGCCCCGTGCCGATAACCTTCTGGAAATCAACCCGCTGGTTCCAACTGATCCGAACTCAACCAATGCGCTTCAGTATTTCTGTCTGGAAAACGTTCCTTACCATGGCCAGTTGGTGACGCTGGTCTATGACCTCGATGGCCGGCATTACAAAAAAGGTGCGGGTCTGTCAGTATACGTGAATGGCCGTCAGGCATTGGCCCCTTCGGCAATGGGAAGAAAAACTGTCACCATTTCCGAATCAAATGTTACGACGACATCAACTGCGATTGATTTAGCCGTGAACATGACCCGGGGCGGGTTTCCCGCCGCTTCCGCTTCCATCAACAACGGCACCAACGAACTTTATCAGGCCGTGGATGGCCGCGTCTGGTTTTATCCGAATGTGAGGAATTACTGGTCGAATGAGGGATCAGCGGAGGCCGAGGATTGGTACCGTCTGGATTTTGACAGTGAAAAACGATTCAGTTCCGCTCAGCTCTACTTCTACGCTGACGGCACCAAATTCAAAGCGCCGACAAAATACACCGTTCAGTATTGGACGTCCGGGAAGTGGGTGGAAGTTCCGGGGTCGCGCCGGTCGCCCGGGAAGCCTCTGGCGAACGGCGAAAATACAATCACTTTTCGTCCGGTAATTGCCTCAAAAATTCGCATCCTCTTTGCCAACCCCAGACCGGCCGCGATTGCCTTGGTTGAGGTGAAAATATTCGAATAAAGTGCTCCCCGGCAGCCACTGGCTTGACGCCGTAAGTTGAAAGACTGCTTTGCCCCAGGAGACGCCCTACGCGACCGAACTGTGCCACCGTTGCACTCTGGCCAGGTTACCGCTCCATTCCGATAACCACATCTTGTCTCCGCGTAACTATGCTGAACTATCTTTCAAGCCCAAGCCATTTTTCGTCAAGGTGAGCAAGTAACGACTGGCGACCGGGAATCCACCGGCAGCAACTTTGGCTGCGGGGGGCAAGACCGGGATTGGAGGGTGCAAACGGATTGCGCATGGTTGCCAGTCATGGGCCAACTCAGGGCCGGCTCAGGCGTTGGCTTCCAGGCGTTGAAGATTCACGCACTTGTTATTCTCGTCGCAGGTCAACACGAAGTCCCCATGGATG
The DNA here is from genome assembly GCA_964413165.1 of uncultured Bifidobacteriaceae bacterium. Taxonomy (GTDB): domain Bacteria; phylum Verrucomicrobiota; class Verrucomicrobiia; order Limisphaerales; family UBA11358; genus UBA11358. The sequence continues at coordinate 541 of CAYPSF010000009.1, read as the reverse complement.
CCTTCGGTGGTGACAAATCTTTGAAGCAGTGACGCGGGAAACTGAACGGTCTGGCCGCTCGCGCATTGTGCCACCACATGAAGAATCGTGCCCCGGTAATAATCCAGGTAGGCCTCGGACGAGATGTGAAGTTGAAATTCGTAACGATTCATGGATTCTGCATCAATCAAAGTAGCGTCAATTGTCGGGTGCTTGGCTCTCGCAAACTGCTGACACCAAGCCCAATCAAACGCAAGGGACGCGAAACCAGTTTCTCCCGGCCCAACAAAAAGCACCCCAATCGGTAAATGTCAGCGGCCTCGATAATTGGTTCCTCAACGGAAATCTGGCGTGTGAGGGTGGTGAAATCGCTGTAGCGCACCTTCACCTGGACTGTGTGTGCGCCCAGCTTTCGATGCTTGAGCCGGGACGAAATATCCGCCGCCTGTTCCTTTAGACAGGCTCGCAAGATCTTCCGGTCATCGGTGTCCTTCAGGAATGTTTCCTCGCCGCTGATGCTCTTGATTTCATCCCCGATTTCCAGCGGCCGATCATCTTCGCC
>CAYPSF010000008.1:0-56515 GCA_964413165.1 uncultured Bifidobacteriaceae bacterium | reverse complement strand
ACGCCGCCGCCATCTCCAACTCCGCCGGCGAACGCGAAGGCACCATCCTCGTCTTCCACGACCTGACCCGGCTCAAGCAACTGGAACGCACGCGCGAGGAATTTGTCGCCAATGTCAGCCATGAGCTGCGCACCCCGCTCTCGCTCATCAAGGGTTACGTCGAAACGCTGCTCGATGGCGCGCGCACCAATCCCGAGGTCGCCGAGCGTTTTCTCAAGATCATCGAGCGCAACGCGCAACGGCTCGACCTGCTCATCCAGGATCTGCTCACCATCTCTGCGCTCGAATCCGGCCGCATCAAACTGAGCCTGCAACCCGTGGAACTCCGGCCGCTCGTGGAAAAGGTCTTTGCCGACTTGAAACCGCCGGCGGACAACAAAAACGTCGGGCTGGTCAACACCCTGCCCGGCCTGACGGCCACGGCGGACACGAACCGGCTGGAGCAGGTCCTGGCCAATCTCGTGGACAACGCCATCAAATACGGACGCACCCAGGGCACCGTCACCGTCGGCGGCGGGAAAACCGGGGACGGCAAAGTCGAGATTTTCGTGCAGGACGACGGTCCGGGCATCCCGACCGAGGCTCTCGACCGCGTGTTCGAGCGGTTTTATCGCGTGGACAAGGCGCGTTCACGCGAGCAAGGCGGCACCGGCCTGGGCTTGTCCATCGTCAAACACATCGTGCACAACCACGGCGGCAAGGTCTGGGCGAAAAGCGAACCCGGCAAGGGCGCGACGTTTTTCTTCACGCTGCCGCAGGGGTGATTCTTAAAATTCTCATTGAAATGCACTCATCCTGCTTATAATGTGCCGGCCGTCACCGGATGATCTTCAGTTCGCCAATATTTTTATTTTTATTTTTGCCCATTGTTCTGACGGTCAGTTTGTTGCTACCGGGTAAAAAATCCAGAAATTCCTGGCTGCTTTTGTCGAGTCTTGTGTTTTACGCCTGGGGTCAGGTTGATTTCATCCTTTTACTGCTGGCGTCCACGCTGATCAACTACGGCCTTGGCTTATGGATGGACCGGAGCGAAAGCGACACCCGCCGCAAGCACATTGTTGCGCTGGCCGTGTTCGCCAACATTGGCCTGCTCGCGTTTTTTAAATATGCCAATTTTACCGTCGGCCTGTTTAATTCAGCCTTCCGACTGGCGGGCATTGCTCCGATTCACTTCCCACCGGTTCCTCTGCCGATCGGAATCTCGTTTTTCACCTTCCACGCGCTGTCTTATATCATTGACGTGTATCGCCGCAAATGGAGGGCGACGACCGACCCGAAGGACCTGGCGCTCTACATTTTCTTTTTCCCGCAACTGATCGCCGGGCCGATTTTACGCTGGAGCGCGATCGGTCCCCAGCTTTTGCATCGCACCGTCGGCCGCGACAAGTTTGCGGAGGGAATCCGCCGTTTCGTGGGCGGTCTGGCCAAGAAGATGTTGATCGCCAATTCCGTTGCCGGCCCTGCCGATCACGTGTTTGCTTTGTCCGCCACGGAACTTTCTACACCTGACGCCTGGTTTGGAATTCTTTGTTACACCCTGCAAATTTATTTCGATTTTTCCGGTTACTCGGACATGGCGGTTGGCATGGGTAAAATGTTCGGCTTCGAGTTTCTCGAAAACTTCCAGTTTCCGTACCTGGCACAGTCGGTCCGGGATTTCTGGCGGCGCTGGCACATCTCGCTGGCGACCTGGTTTCGTGATTACCTGTACATCCCGCTGGGCGGCAACCGCGTTTCCGAAGGGCGAACCTGTTTTAATCTCATGGTGGTGTTCTTTCTCTGTGGTTTGTGGCACGGCGCAAGCCTGACGTTTGTAATCTGGGGTCTCTATCACGGTTTTTTTCTGATACTGGAACGAACCCGTTTCGGCGAATGGCAGGCAAAACTTCCCCAGTCGCTCCGGCATCTCTATACGTTGCTGGTGGTGATGGTCGGTTGGGCCATCTTTCGCGCCAACACCGTCGCGGCAGCGGGGCATTTCATTCTCGCCCTGTTTGGTTTAAGCCAGGTTCCCGCATTCACGGAAACGAATGGCCACTATACGACAACCCAAGGCATCTGGGCCATCGCTTTCGGCATCCTGTTCAGCGGTCCGTTATGGGGTTGGATTCGAACCACCGGTGCGAAACTGGGCCGGCGGTCACCGCCAGCCTGCCGCCCGGCAGTCCAGATTTTCGGTTCCGCCCTGGAAATCGCTCTGATCGTGGTGTTACTGCTGGTGATATCGATCCATCTGGCGGCCAATACCTATAATCCGTTTATTTATTTTCGGTTCTGATGAAAGCCACTCCGCTCAATTCGACCTTGGCGCGATGGACGGACACCAGCCTGATCGCTGTGTTCATGGTGATGCTGTGGTTGCCGACGCTCGACACATTTTTCCACTTTGACCGCACAACGCTTCCCAAAGAAAATCGGGCGCTGGCGCAATTCCCAATATTAAAACCCGGGTTGGGCGGTCCCAAAGAATTCATAGCCGGGCTGGAGGCTTATTTCAACGACCATTTCGGCTGTCGAAACCAACTCGTCCACTGGTATGGCCGGTTGGGGGCCAGGATTTTTTCGGAAAAAACCGGTGCCTCGCGTTTCGTTATCGTCGGCCGCAATGGCTGGTTGTTTTTAACCTCACCGGAGGGGGCGATTGAATATTCCCGGGGGGTACGGCGGTTTACACCTCAGGAGTTGAGCGACTGGCAGGCCTTGCTCGAACACCGTCGTGATTGGCTCGCACGACTCGGGATCAGATATATCTTCGTCATCGGGCCGGACAAAGCGACTGTTTATTCCGACCAATTGCCGGCCTGGTTGAACAAAGTGCAACCCGATGTGAAGCTCGACCAATTTGTCACCTATATGCACACCCATTCCACGGTTGAAGTCCTGGACCTTCGCCCCGCGCTGCGGGCGGCAGGCCAAATTGCGCCAACCTTTTACCAAACCGATCACCACTGGAATTTTTTCGGCGGCTTTGTGGCTTATCAGGAAATTGTCAGGCTTCTCTCGAAACAATCGCCAGGCCTCGAACCGCTGCCGTTGGCTTCTTTTAATCTGGAGCGCCAGACGGTTCCCAGCAGTTACCTGGCCGATTGGGCTGATTTGGACGTCAATGAGACCTGCGCCGTGTATTTGACTCCCAAATCAGGCCTGTCTCCCTTGGAAATGAGCTCCAAACCATATCATTATACCAGCCCCGCGCCGATTAGTTTCACCCAAAACCCCAAGGCACACGGCAGCGTGATTTTTTTTGGCGATTCCTTCAAAGATTACATAATGCCCTTCCTCGGCTACCATTTTGGCAAGATTACCTACATCAATCAAAGCGTGTTATCAGAGAAATGGATCGAGCAGGAAAAGCCTGACATCGTGATCAGTGAAATGTGGGAGCAAGTATTCAACGCGAGCAACCCGAATGGATTCGACGAAACGGGAGACTATCTCATGAGGCACTACCTGCACCCCTCCCCGGGGCGCTGACTGTGTGGCGCCAGCAGGCGGGACGATGATTCCTTGCTAAAGCGGAATCTCAACGATCATCCCAAATTGAGCAGGATATTGCTTGGTCGGCGGGCGGGCGGGTTTTACAATTCCACCATGGTTCACGTTGGCATTGGTTACGACGTTCATCAACTGGTCCCCGGCCGCAAGCTCATTCTCGGCGGCGTCGAGATCCCGCATACCAAGGGACTCGACGGCCATTCAGACGCGGATGCGCTCATGCATGCGATTTGCGACGCTATTCTCGGGGCCATGGGCGAGGATGACATCGGCCATTTTTTTCCAAACACCGACCCGCGCTGGAAGGGCGCGCCGAGCAAGGTGTTCCTGCAGGAGGCGGCACGGCGACTCGCTTTGCGCCAGGGCAAAATCGTGAACGTGGACGCCACCGTCATCGCGCAGGCGCCGAAGATTTATCCGCACATCCACGAGATGAAAGTCCGCATCGCGGAGGCGCTGGGCATGAATTTCGAACGGGTGGGAGTCAAAGCGACGACGAACGAGCACATGGGATTTATCGGACGCGAGGAAGGCATTGCGGCGATGGCCGTCGCCAGCCTGGATTTGCCGGAAAACGTGACAGGTGGCAAGTGACAGGTGACAGGAAAAACACAATCGACGGGTGGAGATGGCATCTTGTCACGTGTCACCTGTCACGTGTCACCTTTTAGCCATGCCCAAGGCTGAAATCAGTTGGAAGCGGGTGACCGACGACGGCGTCAAGCTGCAGGTTTATGTCCAGCGCGTGAGTCGCGAATGGCTTTTCTTCCATCGCGAAAAGCGTTTCGACCCATGGCAGCCCGTGCCCGAGCCGCCGTTGGAAGACTGGCTGGAACTGCTGGACGCGGTGCAACGGCTCATCACCCGGCGGCGTTACCAGCCGGCAGATGAAGACCATCTTCGCCGCCGGATTCGCGAACGGTTTCCCGAGGCGAAAATCTAGGGCGCGAGTACGCTGGACAAACCGGGGCCATTTGGATTAAAGACACGCCATGCACAAACCTTTTCTCTCCGGGGTGGCTTTGTTGCTCGGGATCATGTTAATGGCCGGTTGCTCCGCGATGAACCGGGGCGGAGCCACCGTGGGAAAAGCCCCCGGCGTGTTTCAAAACTGGCCGGCGAATGCCGATCCCAAAATTGTCGGCGAAAAAGTGGCGCGAAACTTTGTCCAGCGCGATTACCTGACCAACCAGGCCGGCTTTATCGTTTATCCCGAGGCCTGCACCGCCTTCGGCGCGTTGCGCTTCGCCGCGGCCGCCGGCGACCCGGAACTGGAGCAAAAACTCATCGGGCGTTATGCGTCGATTTTGACGCCGGAAGGGCAAAGGCGGATTTCGCCCGACCGGCATGTGGATTTTCACGTCTTCGGGATTGTGCCCCTGGAGATTTATTTGCTTAATCACGACACCAATGATCTGGCCCTCGGCCTCGGCAAGGCGGACGAACAATGGGAAAATCCCCGGCCGGATGGCCTGGCGCAAGAGACCCGCTGGTGGGTGGACGACGCCTTCATGGTCGGCAGCCTGCAGATCCAGGCCTATCGCGCAACGAATGACCCGAAATATGCGGACCATGCCGCGACGCAATTGGCCGCTTATCTGGACCGGTTGCAGAAGCCCAATGGCCTGTTCTATCACGGCCCGAACACGCCCCACTTTTGGGGCCGCGGCAATGGCTGGTTTGCGGTTGCGCTGGCCGAAGTCCTCAGTTCGCTTCCGCCGAACCACCCGAAATACGCGCGGCTGATGGAGGGCTACCGCAAAATGATGGCCGGGCTGCAACGCTATCAGGCCCCCTCCGGCATGTGGCGACAGCTCATTGACGACGACCAGGCGTGGGCCGAGACCTCCGGCACCGGCATGTTCACCTATGCCATGGTGGTCGGCGTCCAACATGGCTGGCTGGATGCGAAGACATACGGCGACTGCGCACGCAAAGGATGGACCGGCTTGTGTGGCTACATTGACGCGAATGGAAACGTCCGGGAAATCTGCATCGGAACGGGTCAAAGCAAGGACACCCAGTATTATTTGAATCGTCCGCGTGCCATCGGCGATTTGCACGGACAGGCGCCCGCGCTGTGGTGTGCCTGGGCGTTGTTGAAAAAATAAGCAGCCCGGTCAAATTATCTCCCGGCGCGCGCCCGATTACAGGCGTTTTTCAGGGGGACAACTCCATTGTGTTGGAAAACCACGCCGGTTTCCCCGGCGCCCTTCTCCCGATGGCAAGCACCCTGTTCCCGATTGCGTCCCTAGGCCCAGCCCAGAACCAATCGAACTAAGGACACTACTCCCAATAATAGGACAACCACAATCACAGAACCAAAAGCGTCAAATCCGGCTTTTGAAGCATGATTGATGGGGGTTACCGTGTTTATCAGATAGTAAACGCCACTTCGATTCACTTTACCCACATCCAGTCTCATGCCGGGCCTTTTAGCACGAACCGGGCCAGCCCGTAACAGCAAAGCTAACGTGCTAAATTATAGCTATTTAAATCAAAGGCCTTTATTTTTCGATGACAAAACCACAAGGGCCTTTTACATTGCGCGCGGATGGGCAAAACACCCTTGATTATCGTCACACCGAGCATCGAAAAACGTGGTGTCGAATTTCATGATCTTTCCATCAGTCTTTCGGTCAAATATGAAAATTCCGTCCTCCAGGCCGGCGGCCTTCCGGTCACCCTCCCCACCACCACCGCCCGGCAACAGCTGGCCGAAGTCATCCGCCGCGCGGACGGCGTGTTATTGACGGGCGGTGACGACATCAATCCTGATTTGTATGACCGGCACCTGCCGCGGGCGGTGCGCCGGACCATAGAAACCACGCCGGATGGGGGCCGGCGTGATTTGCGCGAACTGGTTTTGATTGACGAAACATTTCGCCAGCGTAAGCCGTTGCTGGCCATCTGCCGGGGGCATCAATTGCTAAATATTGCGCTGGGTGGCCGGCTGATTGCTGACATCCACCGCCAGGTGCCTGGAGCCCTGAACCATCAACGGATGGACAAAGCGGGCGAATTAGTGCATGAAGTGCCGTTGACAACCGGTTCATTACTGGCCAAGATAGTGGGCAAGCGGATTTTGGGTGTGAACAGTTCGCATCACCAGGGCGTTATGGAAACAGCAGAACCGCTGATGGCGGTGGGAAGGACGCATGATGGAATAGTCGAAGCGATGGAATTGAAACCCGAAGCAGCGCGGCGGATGCCGTTTTTGTTGAGCGTGCAATTTCATCCCGAACGATTGACCGAACGACATGCCGAACACCGGGCGATTTTTCGCCGGTTTGTTGAAGCATGCAGGCGGAAGCGCAAAACATGAAAGCCAAAATTCTCATTGTGGACGACGAGGCGGACTTGAGGAATATGCTCACCTCGGTGCTCGAAGACCATTACGACGTTGCCCAGGCCGGCAACGGCGCGGCCCTCCAAAAGGCCCTGTCGCAACCGCCGCCCGACGTGGTGCTGCTCGACGTGAAATTGCCGGACGCCGACGGCCTGGAATTGCTGCCCCAGGTCAAAAAACGCTGGCCCGACACCGAGGTCATCGTGCTCACCGGTCATGGCACCATCAGCATGGCGGTGGAAGCCGGACGCGGCGGCGCCTATAATTTCCTCTCCAAGCCGTTTGAAAATGAGAAGCTGCTCGCCGACGTGAAATGCGCCATCGAGCGCAAGGAGCAAAACCAGGAAAACAACACGCTCCGGCGCGCGCTGGAAACCATGAGCGGCACGGCGTCGCCCATCTTCCGCAGCGCCGCCATGCAGGACGTCGTGCGCACGGTCGAACGCATCGCCCCCAGCGACGTCACCGTGCTTATCACCGGCGAAAGCGGCACCGGCAAGGAAGTCATCGCCGACCTCATCCACGCCCTCAGTCCGCGCAGCAAAAACAAGATCATCAAGATCAATTGCGCCGCCCTGCCCCGCGAGTTGATCGAAAGCGAATTGTTCGGTTCCGTCAAGGGCGCCTTCACCGGCGCGCACAGCGACCGCGAGGGACTTTTCCGCCAGGCTGAAGGCGGCACGCTGCTGCTCGATGAAATTTCCGAAATGCCCATCGACACGCAGAGCAAGCTGCTGCGCGTCCTGCAGGACCAGGAAGTCCGCCCGGTCGGCGGCAAGGTCAGCTACAAAACCAACTGCCGCGTCATCGCTTCCACCAACCGCAAACCGGATGACGCCATCAAGGACGGCAAATTGCGCGAGGACCTTTATTACCGCATCAGCGCCATTTCGGTTCATCTGCCGCCGTTGCGCGAACGTCGCGAGGACATCATGCCGCTGGCCAACTCATTTTTGAAACGGTTCGCGGCCCAGGCCAATCACGTCATCAACGGCTTTACGCCGGGGGCGATCGAGCGGTTGACCGGATTCGAATGGCCGGGCAACGTCCGGCAATTGCAAAACGAGGTCCAGCGCGCCGTCCTCCTGAACGAAGGCAACGAAGTGGACGTGGCCGTCCTTTCCGTCACCAACGTCAAGAGTGGAACGACCGAAGGCAGCGACACGAGTTTCACTCTGCTCGAAGGCGTGGAACGCAATGCCATCATCCAGACGCTCAAGGAAACCGGCGGGAACAAGCTGGAAACCGCCAAACGCCTCGGCATCGGCCGCCAGACCCTCTACAACAAGATCAAGGCTTACGGCATCGAGGTCTGAGACCCGGGAACGATCCCTGAGTTTCAGCGTAGATGGGCCGGCGTGGCCCGGTTGCCCGCGGTCCGATTGATTTTTCCGGCGCCGGGTTTGCATGAAAAGTCAGCCGCCCATTTCAAAATCTGTCTGGGCCATGGTCGTGGCAGGCCTGATGCTGGTCGCCTTGGTAATCGGGATTGAGCTTCGCCAACGCAAACAATCGTCGCCGGAAATTCCGGCGCCATCCCCATCCGACCCTCTCGCAGTAACTCCCGTTGCAACAACACCGGCCCCGACTCCCGCCGCCGCCCCGGCCGAAGAAGGCCTGCCGCCGGTGGTTCCGATTTCGCTGACGAATGTGCTGATTGACGCGGAAAACGGTTCCTGGTTGCGGGACAAGGATTATCAGCTCGCGCCGCACCGCCCGCACGAGTTTGGCGGCGTCGAATTTCTGATGGATGGCATGATCCAGCTGCAGGGCCGGCTGTCGAAGGAATGGAGAAACCGCAAATACCGCACCACGGTCGTCCTGCCGCTGGCCCAAACGAACATCGTTGACGGCAATTTTGAAGTAACCGAGCGCGGCCACAACATCGGCAGTTTGTATTTGTTGGGCGGCACCCGCTACGGCACGGACCAAAAGGTTTCCGCCGAAGTGGTTTGGGACTACACGGATGGCACCTCGGAACACACTCCGGTGGAGCACCTGAACCATATCCGCGATTGGACGCGAAATCCGTACGATCAGCCGCCGCATCTGCCTTATCCCTTCACCAAGGTGGTGTGGGCGATCCCCCGCTCGTCGCAACCCGGCCAGTTCCTGCGCCTTTATCGCGTCGCTTTTGCCAATCCGCAACCCGGGAAAGACATCCGCCGGCTGGAATTCGTCAGCACTATGCAGGATCCCACTCTCTTCATCGTCGGCGTCACGCTGGACCCGCTCGCACCCGGTGAACGTCCGGACAACACCCCCGACCTCGAGCCGACCGACGCCCGGCCGCCGAATAAAATTCAAATTTCCGTGCAAAATTCAGGCGGCGTGCCGCTCCCGCAATCGCTGTTGCAGGTTCAATTTCAACAACAAAATGGCCAGAACATGTCCCTTTCGACAATTTCCGTCAGCACTGATAACAACGGCACGGCGGACGTAGCCTATCCGCCGGAAAGTCTGGCCCGACTGGACATCAGCGCGTCGCATGACGATTACGGCAGCCGCAAAATGGCCTGGGACCTGGCGGGCGGTGACAACGTGCCGGCGAACTACACGCTCAAGCTCGGTGACAGCTTTTCCATCGGCGGAGTCATCGTGGACCCGGACGGCCAACCGGTTTCCGGCGCAACCATTTCGTTCTTCCGTTTTTGGAGCGGCGGTGACGGCAGCCCGGACAAGAAAGGCGAGCAGGCTGATTTTCAATCAAAAACAACCAGCACCGATGCCCTGGGCAAGTGGCAGGCGAAAAATCTGCCGCTCGCATTGCTGGACCACATCATGTTCGACGTGAAGCACCCGGATTTCCTCGGCACGAATATCAACGTGGCCGCGGATGATACGGTCGAAACCCAACTCCGGGCAGGCACGCATAAACTCATCCTGCACCGCGGCCTGGTCGTGCGCGGCCGGGTCACTGATGAGTCCGATAATCCGGTCTCCGGCGCCACCGTCTGGTCCGGCAAACACTATTATCGCGAACGGCAGCAAACCAAGTCCGACGCCCAGGGCCAGTTCACGTTTCACAATATCAGTGAGGGCGATGTTCTTTTCAGTGTCATCGCCAAAGGCCGCCGGCCCGACAACAAAACCATAAACGTCCATGCGGGCATGGATGAAATCGTTTTCCGGTTGCCCGCCGGTAATGTCATCCGGGCGCATGTGCAGGATGAGACGGGCGACTCCCTTGCCGGCGCCCGCGTGTCATTGGCCGGGGGTCCCGGGGATGCGGCGTATGATGCTTATGAATTTTCAGCCAATACCGACGGCGACGGAAACTTTGCCTGGGAAGGCGCGCCGGATGAAGCGATGCCCTTTTTCGTTTACCACGAGGGTTACGAGGCCAAACGGGACGTGAAACTCGCCCCCAACCAGGACAACGTGGTGACGCTGCATCCTAACCGGAAATTGCAGGGGCTGGTACTCGACTCAACCACGGAGCAACCGGTCGTCAAATTCACCGTCCGCGCCGGACATCGCGAATCGGAGACTGCTTCGGACGTTTACGGCGTGATTCGCGACCACGACTTCAATGCGCCCGACGGCAAGTTCAGCCTGGATCTGGATGAAGAAGCCGATAATGCGGTGGCGGTTTCCGGTGACGGATACACAAAAACGGTTCAATCGTTTCCCGAAGCGCAAAATGGAAACGTACAGGTTGTCGTCCAGCTCAAGCCTTGCGTCTCGCTGTCCGGGGTGGTCGTCTCGCCCGACGGGACGCCCCTGCCCGGCGTATCGGTCGCCATCGCCCCCAATTCGGGCAGCGGCGGTGTATCGTTGCAAGGCAGCCGTCTCCATTCGTGGAGTCTAGATACGAAGGTTTCCACCACCGATGTCGCCGGCCGGTTCACCGTCAACTCCCCGTCTGACACCGGCGGCATGGTCGTTGCCGCCGGGGACCCGGGGTTTGCATCCGCGTCCGTGGACCAGGTGCGGGCCAATCCCACTCTCGTCCTGCAACTGTGGGGCCGCATTGAAGGCACATTAAAAATCGGCGGCCAGCCCGGCGCCGGCAAAGACCTGATGCTGAACTTGAACCTGCCCGGCCTGGCAACCGATTGGAACAGTTATAAGCGGACTACGGACGACCAGGGCGCTTTCACATTCGAGAAGGTCCCGCCCGGCCAAGTCTCGATTGTTCGCCTGATCCAGACCACTCCCAACTCCTGGCAGCATAGCAATCCCAAGTCAGTGTTCGTGGAAGCGGGAAAAACCACACCGGTGACGTTGGGTGATACCGGCGCGGTGCTCAAAGGCCATGTCCGTTTTGAAATGCCACCCGCCGAGGGCCAAAGCCTGAACGTCAGCGGCAACCTCTCGTCGTCCATGCCGCCAACGCCGTCGTTCAACTCTTCCGCCGAAGCCCAGGCGTTTTTCAACTCGGCGGAGTGGCAGGCGGTCGTGGCGGAACATCCGAACTTTGCGGTGGTCGCGGGCGCCGACGGAACGTTCACCGTTGATTCCGTGCCGCCGGGCACTTATTCGCTGAACCTTTCCGCCCGCAAGGCCAGTTCGCAATTGTGGAAGGAAAAACCTCTCGCCGAGGGCCGAGCCACCATTACCGTTCCCGACGATGCCAATCCTCTGTCGCCTTTCGATGTCGGAGAAATCGTACTGAAATCGGTGCCCACCCAATGATCCGTGTGCAGGCGTTCCTGCCTGTGGGTCCTGGGGACTTTCAGCCGCCGGTTCTTGAAATCAAACCGTGTCGATTGTCAGACCGGCACAGGAACGTCCCGTCAACCCGCAGACAGGAAAGTCTGCGTTACAGTTTCTTCAATTCGTCGTGCGCCAGTTGAATCAACGGCTTGATCGTTGCCGCGTCGAACCGGAGCGGGCAACCGGCGGCGGCAAACAATTCCGGCAGCGGCCGCGAACCGCCCAGCGCCAGCGACTGCTTGTAATCGGCCAACGCCTTGGCCTTGTCCCGTTTTGAATTCGCCCAGACCTGCAGCGCGCCGAGTTGGGCAATGCCGTATTCGACGTAATAAAACGGGTGCAGGAATATGTGCAGCTGTCGGTGCCACAAATGCCCCCGCGCGGTTTCGTATCCGCTCCAATCCACGTCGCCGCCAAACCGGTCCATCAATTCCAGCCACGCCGCAGCGCGCTCGGCGCGGCCATGGCCGGGATGCGTGTAAATCCAGTGCTGGAACGCGTCCACGGTCGCCATCCACGGAAAAAACCCGATGATACCCTCCAGATGGGTGCGGCGGGCGCGGTTGGCCTGCGGGGCGGAATAAAATTCCTCCAGAAATTCGTTGCCGAGCAGTTCCATGCTCATGGAAGCCACTTCGCAAAACTCAATCGGCGCGCTGCGGTACGCATACAAATCCTCGTCATTGGCGGCCAGCGCGTGAAAGGCATGGCCGGCCTCGTGCAGGATGGTCTCCACGTCGCGCTGCTGGCCGATGGCGTTCATGAAAATGAACGGCACGCGCGACTCGGACAGGGTCTGCTGGTAACCGCCCGGTGCCTTGCCTTTCCGGTTGTCGAGGTCGAGCAGGCGCAGGTCCTGCATCTGCCGGAAACCGCCGGCCAGCCCGGGGTCCAGCCGGTCAAAAATTTTCTGCGTGCGCGAAACCATTTCGTCCACCGCCCCGAACGGCTTCAACGGCGGACGGCTCTGCGGATCCACCGCCAGGTCCCAGGGTCGCAGGTGGCCCGGATGCAATTTGTCGAGGCCCAGCTGGTGACGGCGGGCAGCCTGGATCTCGCGCACCGCAGGCATCACCTCCCGGGCGACCGCGTCGTGAAAACGGGTGCAATCCTCCGGGGTATAATCAAACCGGCCGAGCCGGCGGAAGGCATAATCGCGATAATTCTTGAAGCCGGCATGCCGGGCCACCCGCTGGCGAAGTTCAATGAGCTGATCAAAAATGTCCTCGAGCTTGTCTTTCTCCTGCAAGCGGCGCCGGGTCACCAGTTCCCAGGTTTCCTGCCGCAACGCGCGGTCCGGCTCTTCCAGGTAACGGCCCATCTGGACCAGCGTCTTCTCTTCGCCGCGAAAGTTCACCGTAAGTGAGCCGGTCACCTTCTGGTATTGCTGGCAGAGCTTGGCTTCCTCGGTTTCCAGCGCCACGTTTTCCGGCCGGAACAATTCCACGTGATTTTTCACGTCGCGGTCGAAAACCTGGAAGCGCGCCGGCGGCAATTGTTCGCGGAACGGATGGGCGACGTAGATTTTTTCGAGCGCGAACTGGCGCGGCTTGAGTTGCGGATCGATGTTTTCGACAAAATGCAGGTAGGCCTTTTCCGCCTCGGCGCTGTCCGTGTGGCAGGTCATGGCGATATAACGACGGGAGGCTTCCTCGTCCAGCGCGGCGGAAAGTTCGCTCCAGTCGAACAGCCAGCGTTCGAGTTCGGCGGCGGTCTGGCAGCGGGCGGCGCGGGCTTCGAGCTGGTCAAACAACGGCGCGGTCTGCGGCCAGTCGCCGAGGTCAGCGGTGGACGGAACGAAGGTGCGCGCCCGGTGCGCGGGCAATTTTCCAAACGGCAATAAATTCATGAGCGCCTAGGATAAGGAAATCGGGCGCGAGGGAAATGAATATTGTTTGGTCAAGGTTGTCGTTTGAGCACGACCCCGACCAAACGCCATTCCTTCCGAAAATCATCGCAGGACATCTTGTCCAATCCATTCAATGGATCACCGACGACCACTTCCGTATCGGTCACTTCGAGGACGGCGACATAGTGATCGACCATGAAGCCAAATTTGATGACGGCGAGGGTAAGTCCGGCTTGCTTCAATTCGGAAACATCCTTGAAGACATGATATTCAGCGACCAATCCGTCCGGGCCGTAATGTTTTTGCAGCGCGCGCGAGAGAATGTCCGGGGGCACCCCGGTCGCCGAACTGGCGTGGGACAGGATCGCAATTTGTCCTTCTTCGGCGGAAAATCCGAGCCGGCGGAGGGCCGTCACGGCAGCCGCCGGACCGCAGGTATAATCGGTGTTTTGCAGGCAGATTCCGTTCGGGTCCATCCGGGTTTGCAGCCGGGCAAGATATTTTTGATTGAAGGCCGGCGCCAGGAAAGGCCAGACCGACATCGCCGAAACAATAACCGCCATGAAAACAGCAATCCCGATGCGGTCCCGTTTTTGCGGCAGCCGGGAAAGCGGTGTCGTCAACACCATGGTGGCGACAAACCCGATGATGGCGAATTTTCGCCGCCCCAGCATCATCCAGGAAACCGGTGGCACCAGCCAGGTTGCGGGTTGATGCACGACCAGGCCGTAAAGAAGAATCAACGAAAACGGAATAAAATAGCCGAGCGTCCAATAAGGCTTTTTAAGCCGTGAAAACCAAAACCCCAACGCCGCACCCGACACGGCGAACATCACGTCAGCCAGCGACTCGAGCCAGGGGATCATTTGCGTTGAGCCTAAACCAATTCCCGGGCCGGGAAATGAATTTTGCGCTTCAGACCTTGGTTTTGAGTCCGCAGGCGCGGACCAGGCACCAGCCGCGGAGGGATTCAAAAATGGCGAACAATCCCGCCACCACAAAAATCAGCCCCCACAGGGTATAGTCGCCAGCGACGACAATCCCGGCCACGAGGCAGAGCGTACCGATGACGCCCCGTGCCATGCGGCCACGGTGGTTGATATTGGGCTTAAAGAAACGACGCACGCCATCCATTTTAGCATGTCGCGTGCCGAAAACAACCCGTTCTTATCTATGATTTACGATAGACGCTGGGTCCTCAGTTTTGGGAAGGACTCGTAAATCGTAAATTCGCGCAATGGCCCGTTTTTCGGGGAAATTCATGGTAATGTCCTGATTTCAAAAACCGGGTAGGGCGGGCAGTCCTCTGCCCGCCGTCCCGCAGAGTGGGACGGTGAACGGCGCGCACGGCTTGTCCCGCCATAGCGGTGCGACGGCGGAAGTGACGCGCCCTAACGGAAAACAGGACAATGCAAAATTCACCGTTTACTGGCCAGGCCGGCAGGGCTGTTGCATACTGTGACGGCCATGGATTTGATGAACCAAAAGTTCCTGTGGGCTTCCTGCATCTGGGGGGCTATCGCCAGCGGCTATCTGATTTACGGCTGGCGTCAACGGGCCGCCATCCCTTTCGTCGGCGGCGCGGTGATGACGGTGGCCTGTTTCTTTTCCGTCTTGCCCATGTCGCTCATTTGCATCGCCGCGATCGTGGCCGTTCACTGGCTCAGCAAATACGAAAATTGATCCGTCCCGCCAAATGAAAATTCATCGCCTCGGTTTCGTTCTCGTCTTGCTGACCCTGAATTCCTGCATGGGCAGACACAGCCCGCCTGCTCCAGAGACTTCCCAAAAAGTCGCGCTGGAATCTCAACGGCGAATTCCCGCGTCCGCTGCGTGCTTCCGATTTGAAGGCCGGTTTGATCTTTCTAATTCGAATGCGCCGGTGATGATCTGGCAAGCCAGCCGGGTCAGCCTCGACTTCGAAGGTGACGCCATCGGCTTGCTTTTTAGCGATGCCAAAGGCCAGTGCTTTTTCAATGCGGTGGTGGATGGCTCAAACACAGTCGTCGAAATCCGGGAAGGCCGGCCAGCCCGGCCGGCCATGCTCACCGGCTTCGGCTCCGGCCGTCACCACCTGGTGCTGTTCAAGCGCAGTGAAGCAGACGCCGGCACGGTCCGTTTTGACGGCGTTGAGTTGGCGGCCGGGGGAAAAGCCTGGGCCCCGCCGGTCCCGGTTTACCGGCTCCGGATGGAATTCTTCGGGGATTCGATCACGGTCGGCGCCTGCAATGAAGACGAGGATGCCGACCAGTGGGACAACCGGCGCACCCACAACGCCGCCCTGAGTTACGCCGCCTTGACCGCCGACACATTTTCGGCTGATTACCGCAATATCGCCGTCAGCGGCATGGGCATTGCCGCCGGCTGGGTGGACAAGAAAGCCGGCGAGGTCTGGGATAAAATTTATCCCAACCCCGCGTCGCCGCGCGCGGACCTGTCGCCATGGGTGCCGCAAGTTGTGTTCGTCAATTTTGGTGAAAACGACGACTCCTATCCAAGGGCCCATGGACAACCGTTTCCCACGGGCTACACCGACGGTTACGTCAGGCTCGTCGGCGCCATCCGCACGGCATATCCAGCTGCCCGGATTGTCCTGCTGCGCGGCGGCATGTATGGCGGCGCACAAAGTGAGTCCCTGCGCCAGGCCTGGGAATCCGCTGTCACTCAACTCGAAGCCACCGACCCGGCCATCAGCCACTTTGTTTTCACGCACTGGACGCGCAACCATCCGCGCGTGGCCGACGATCGTATCATGGCTGACGAATTGATTTCCTGGTTGAAGCCGCAACCATTCATGCAAACGTACCCCGCTGGCGATTCGCTAATAAAGCAGCAATCGGTGTGATTCATTCCGTGGCAGCCGGCACAGGCTTTACAAAATGTTCTCGGAAGAATTGCCATTCTCCTTCGCCAGTTTCCCATTCACAATAAATTGCCACACCCTGATAGTTCGCCGGCAATGGCTGGCGTGACAGCCCCCGATGAATGCCTGATAGTGCATTCGTGATGTTCTCAACGTCGGCGTAATGATATTCCACGCCTGGGTCCTCATAGGCAGGAATGCCCAGCAAAACCGACTTGCCGTTACTCCAAGCCAGAACTTCCGGCGTCCAATCCGCCATCAATTTCACATAAGTCTTCGGATTGCGCTGTCCCGTGTCATACATCATCACGACCAATTGGTTTGCCTGGTTCGCTACTTCACGGAAATACGCCTCGCCCCAATGTACATCTTCAAATGGATGCCAACGCGTCGGGGGCGGATAAGCGGCTACTGAAAGAATCTTCTCTGGTGGCAGAGCCGTTCGAAGTTCTCTGAGCAGTTGAAGAAAATTGGCGTCTCCGCTCGGGAGCGGTTCCACGTTCAAATGAATACCGGCAAAGCGCGGGTGCTCCATGAGCATGGCGCGCACATTGCCGGTGAACTCGGCCCGCCACTTGGCATCGTACAACCGCACTTCGGCCCCACTGGGGCCACCGATCCAAGGCATGACCCGGAAACCAGTGAATATATCCAAGAAACGCTCGACTTGCTCGGGGTCCATCGGAGGAAGTTTCCCATGGAGTTCAACCGGGCAAAGATGAGGAAAAATATCTGTGATGTGATGCCGTCGAAGTTTGGCGGCCAAATCCTGAATCTGTGCTGGATTGCGAAAACGGGCGATCTGATTCGTGTTTTTGTTTTGGATGAACCATTTTTCCCCCGCCAGCCAACCGTGCCCAATCTATACACCGTTTTGTCCCAGGTCATGCCGACCGTCGCGTATATCCAGCCCCGGCGACCAGAGCCAATAGCCGGCAAACAACACCAACAGAAACGACACTCCGGGAAAAATTGTGCGCCACGGCGGACGTTTGAGAAAACTTTTTTGGGCCGTGCCGTTCATTGATTCTGAATCGAATATGCCCAGAGCTTATAAGTGAATCCAGAAAACAAAAAAACCGGAAGCTGGTCGCCCGGCTTCCGGTTTGAATTTTTATCAGACTTTTACCGCCCCTTGGGCAGCGCGCTGGTGCCGGCGTAAACGGCGTTCTTGCCCAGCAACTGTTCGATGCGCAGGAGCTGGTTGTATTTGGCCAGGCGATCCGTGCGGCTCAGGCTGCCGGTCTTGATCTGGCCGCAATTCGTCGCCACTGCGATGTCCGCAATCGTCGCGTCCTCGGTCTCGCCGGAGCGATGGCTGAGCACCGCCGTGTATTTGTTGAACTGGGCGAGCTGGACGGCGTCCAGCGTCTCGGTCAACGAGCCGATCTGGTTCACCTTCACCAGGATCGAGTTGGCCGTGCCGGTATCAATGCCCTTCTGCAGGAATTTCACGTTGGTCACGAATAAGTCGTCGCCGACCAGTTGCACCTTGTCGCCGATTTTGTCGGTGAGTTTCTTCCACGTCGTCCAATCGCTTTCGCCGCAGCCGTCTTCGATGCTGACGATGGGATACTTGTTGACGAGCTTGGTGTAAAAATTCACCAACTCGTCACCCGTAACCGTCTTGCCGGTGCTCTTTTTGAAGGTGTATTTCGAGTCGCCGACATAAAACTCGGACGCGGCCGGATCCAGCGTGAGATAGATGTCCTTGCCTGGCTGATAACCGGCATCCTTGATGGCTTGAATGATGGTTTCCAGCGCGTCTTCAACGCTCTTGAGGTTGGGCGCGAAACCGCCTTCATCACCCACAGCGGTGCTCAGTCCGCGCTTTTTCAACACGCCTTTGAGCGCATGAAAGGTCTCGGTGATGGCGCGCAGGCCTTCGCTGAACGTCGGCAGGCCCAGCGGCATGATCATGAATTCCTGGAAATCAATCGGGGCGTCCGAATGCGCGCCGCCGTTGATGACGTTGGCCATGGGAACGGGCAGGACCTTCGCGTTCGGCCCGCCGAGGTAACGGAACAGCGGCTGATTGAGCCCGGCGGCGGCGGCCTTGGCGTTGGCCAGCGAAACGGCGAGGATGGCGTTTGCGCCCAGCTTCGACTTCGTTTCCGTGCCGTCGAGCTTGAGCATGGTGGCGTCCACCGTCAGCTGGTCGAACGGGTCAAGGCCGATGAGTTTGGGGGCGATGACGCCGGTGACATTTTTGACGGCCTTCTGGACGCCCTTGCCGAGAAAGCGTTTCTTGTCGCCGTCGCGCAATTCAATGGCTTCGTGTTCGCCGGTGCTGGCGCCGCTGGGCACCGCCGCGCGCCCGAAGGCACCACAGCACAGCGTCACGTCCACTTCCACGGTCGGGTTTCCGCGCGAGTCGAGAATTTCGCGCGCCTGGATATCAACAATCTTGCTCATAATTTTATTTTAAATTTTCCAACTTCAAAATCCGAAACGAAGAGCATAAAAGTTGTGCGCCACGAGTCAAGAAACAAGGGCGGCCGGCAATGGCTTGGTTTGAATTTTTACAGTCAGAATTAAAATTTCGAACCGATGTCATAACGGAACTTTGTTGACGGAAGGCGGATTGCTCCGCAGTTTGGCGGAAGGATTCAGCCATGTCTTCGAAAGCAACATTCATCGCGGGTTTGCTGGTGGGATGCCTGATGGGTGGAATCGGTTTCCAGGCCGGCAGGCTTTTGCACCCGGGACCATATGCCACGTCGGATCTGGCGGCTGCAAAAGCGCCCTCCGGCGCCATGGTTGCACTGCCCGGCGGTGCGCCCGGCGCCAATTTTGTCTCGGGCACACCCTCGGCATCCGCAAATCGGGACGCGCATTGGAAGGCATTGGCCGCCCGGCCCGGAAACCCGGCGCGCAACCAGGAGATGGCGGCGGCCATTGAGGAACTGGCCGCCAGCAATCCGGAGCGCGCCCTGGCCCTGGCCCAGGGAGAGACCAATCTGCCCTTGCGCAAGGATTTGCTCAATGCCGCGCTCCGTGGCTGGGCCAGTGTGCATCCCGAAGCCGCCGGGCAGTGGGCGCTGGCTCAACCCGTGGCGGGACGGGAAGCAGCCGTAGCCGCCATCCTCAGCGGTGCGGCACACGATCCGGAGTTGGCGACGCAAACGGCTTTGAGCCTGTCCCAAAAGGATCCCGAGCGGGCCGGGGAGTATGGAGCCAATTTGATCGCCGCGCTGGGAGGCGTTGGAGAATTCGATCGCGCGGCGCATTTTGCCTCCAGCGCGCCGGCGGAATATCGCGCCGGCTGGTTAACGGCGGCCTACAGCAGCTGGGGTCAATATCAACCGCAAAATGCCGCCGCCGCCGCCGCAGGATTGCCGGATCCCGAGGCGCGCCAGGCCGCCCTGCAAGCCGCCTACGCCGGCTGGTCGCTGGCCGATCCCAAAGGATTGGCCGAGCAGGCGGTCAACCTGCCCGCTGGTCCGGACAAAACCTTTACCCTGACCGAGGCCCTGCGCAATTGGGCCGTCAACGATCCCAAAGCCAGCGCCGAATGGATGAACCATTTGGAATCCAATCCCGACCTGGACGCCGGCGTGGCCGCCGTGGCGACTTCGTGGCAACTGGTCCAAAAACCCGACGTGGCCGTCAGCTGGGCGGAAAGCATTGTGGACCCCCAGCTGCGTTCCAGCACGCTGGCCACGGTATTGCGGCAATGGGCGGAAAAAGATCCGGCCGCCGCCCGGCATTACGCTGAAACCTCCACGGACTTGAGTCCGGAAGAACGCACCGACCTGCTCGCCGATTTTAACAACAACTAGGACGGCACCCATCAGCGGCGGAAAGCCCCGGAGATTTCACCTCCGAGGCCTGATTATTTTATCGCAACCGGCGCACCTCAGAGCCGGGGGTTCCAACTGCCAAGGATGTCGCTCTTGGTGTATCCGGCGCTCGAGGTCAGCCGCTTGCACCAGGAAGCGCGCGTCGAAGGACAAGGATACTCGGCAACGCGCGAGGTGGTGCCTTCGTTCCACGAGAGATAGCCGGCGGGCTTGATATGGCTGCCAATCGTGCAGTTGATGTAAGCCATCTCGCCGGGAGCCTTCCACACGCGCCCCAGGTACGAGCTGTTGGCCGTAACCCCGCTGACCGCGGTGATGGTGCACTGCCAGAAGATGATTCCGCGAACACCGGCCGGAGTGGCCGGCGCGCAATCGGTCGGGCCGGTCGGGCTGATGCGGCGTTGCACAATTGTGCAGTGATCGAGAAACGCCGTCCCACCGTCGTAGATATAATCGACGCTTCCCTGGATTTGGCACTGGTAGAGGTATTGCTGTGAACCTTGCTTCATCTGCAGCCCGTCCTGCCAGGCCTTGATCAGGCAATTGTTAAAGCTGATCTGCTTGCCCTGCGTGTAAACGGCCTGTTGCTGGCCGGCATTCTGGCCGGCGGTATTTTCGACGGTCAAATTCTTGACCAGAATGCTGCTGCCAAGGATGGTCAGGGCGTCCTGATTGGCACCGACGTAGATTCGCGTGGCAGTCATGCCCGCGCCTTGCAGCGTGATGTTGTTCTTGCCGCTGGGGATCGTCACCGCCTGGTTGTAATTGCCGGAAGCGATCTGGATGAGATAAACAGTGGAGCTGTTGTTCGGAACCGCGTTGATGGCGGCCTGGATGGTGGAATACTGTGATGGGACATTATAGGTGACTGCCAACGCTGCCTGCGCGAGCGTGGCGGCAACCAGCAGGGTGAGGATTCTTTTCATCGGTTGTGGTTGGTTGGTTTGGTTTTTGATTCTTGTGGTTCGGGCGTCGATAAATCTTTCAGGAAGCATTCCAGCAATAGTTCAAACGGATGCTGGCGGTCGCCTGTCCAGGTTGCTTTGGTTTGATGATGCTCATTCAATCACGGAACTCCGGCTTGTCTAGCTGGGCAAATGTATGGGATTAGCCGATGGAATTGTGCCGGCCGGCACGGGGCAAAGGACAGTTCCACCTGCGACGAGACATCGGCGCTCCCGGAACTGGCTTCAGTCAAACCAGGCGAGTCTGGCCTGGTTGGTATGGTAAAGCAGCCCCAGCAGGCGCATCTCCACGGTGATGCCGTAGAGGCTGACGAAGGTATAAAGGACGGTGGGCAGGACGGGGATGCCGGTCCAAGCCAGTAACATCTGGATACCACCCATCAGCGCAAGGACCACGATGAAAATTCCGCAGATGGTCAGGTAGGGCAAGGGGACCTTGCCAATGCTGGCAAAAATGGTGAGCGGATTAAACCCCATTATGGTATCGGCCATGGCGACGGTCAGGATGGCCATCGGCAGGCAGAACAGTCCCAGCACAATGAGCGGCACACCGGCGAATGGTGTTACGAACAACATGACGGCGATGCCGGGGCCGAGGCAGAGGACCCAGATGCAGGTGAATTGGAAAAAAGGAACCACCAGATCGTCCCAAAAACCCGAGATTTCCGGCCAATCGGGCATGGCTTTGTCACCGCGCGCGGAAGACTGGATGACACTTTGCATGAGGGCAAACATGTAGCCGACACCCATGACCAGGCAGAGGAAGAAGGCAAACCAGAGTGACGCGCTCAGAATTCCCAGGAATTTGATCGCGGTAATCAAAACCCAGCGCGCGCCCGCCAGCATCGCAAAGACCGCCGTGCCGCAAACGAGGAGAATCGCGCCATCCTTCTTGAGCGGATACGAAAATGCCCCGCGCCAAACGGCGAAAAAATTGGTGGGGGCCGGGGTCGTGAGACGCTTAAATTCGGAAACGCTCACACAACTGCCGCCGCACTTGGAGCACGCGCGAAAAAAATCCCCGCCCACCCGGGTGGTCCTCACACAAGCCGTGCAGAATGCCGTGCCGCATTTGAGACAACACCATTTGGCGGCGGCCTGGGGATGCTGGTCGCAAACCTCGAGGTTGCCGGCGGCCGGCAGGGCGACCGGATTTGCCGCCGGCGGGAATGGACCCGCAAATGGAGGCGGCCCGGCGGAAACGCCTGCCGGCTCCTGGACCGGATCGACCTGGCAGATCATGGGCACCGTTCCCAGGCACAGGATTTGGGCGGGGCGAAGCACCGCCTGCAGGACGGGCTGCCCATCGATGGAGGTGCCGTTGGTCGAGTGGAGGTCCCACACGGTGATGACCCCGTCCTTCAGTTCAATCTGGCAATGATGGCTGGAAATGGAATCGTCGTTGATTTGAAAATCGTTGTCCTCGACCCGGCCCAGCCGGTTCAATCCCGGTTTGAGCAGGATTTCTTGCAAGCCGTGCGGACTTCCTTCCATGCGCAGTCGCACCATAATTCAATGGGTTGAATTGATCCGATGACCCGCCTTCAATTTCAATACAGGTTTAAGGAAACGGCCCGGCCCGGTCAATTCATTTTGACAATGACCGGCGGCTTTGTTAGAGCCCGGGTGGTGAGCGCGCTGCTGGTCATTTATGAGGGATTCGCCTTCCGGGACGGCGAGGAGGAGCAGGTGCTTCCCGGGCGCTTCCGGTTCACCCTGGGCCAGCTCGAATTTGAACACGCGTCCGGCACGCTGGCCCTGGACCTGCGCCATCTGACCCTGGATGAAAACTTCGCCGGCAACCCGGTTTTTCACGACGAGGAAACCGGCTGGTGGATTGAATGCCCGGACCGGCGGATTTTGTACGATGTGTTTCTCCTCCGGCAGGTACACCTCCGCGCCCAGGCCCGCGAAATACGCGGGCGGCACGAAAGCCATCGGACCCTCAAATTTGCGCTGGTGTTCCTGATCACCTTTACCGTGATTTTTTTCACGGCCTGGTTGCTGGTCAAGGGCGCCACCAACGTCCTGGTCGCCCACGCCCCGCCCGCCTGGGAGGAAAAATTGACGGACAACATTATTGCCGAGCACCCTAAAATTTTTGTCGTCGATTCCAACGACACCCGCATCACCATGGTCACGCAACTGGTGGCCAGGATTGCCGCCACCCTGCCGGAGGCGGACCGCCACTATCAATTCCGGGCCGTGTTGCTGGATCGGCGTGAGGTCAACGCCTTCGCCCTGCCGGGAGGAAGGATTTTTGTCTTCACCGGCCTGCTGGACCGCATTCACCGGCCGGAGGAACTGGCCGGCGTGCTCGCGCACGAAATGGCCCACGTCACGCACCGGCACGGCCTGCGAAAGCTCATCGCCGCCGGCGGACCTTATTATGTCCTGCGCCTGTTTGTCAGCGACCAGCAGGAGGTTTTGTCCGCCGTCAGCGCCGGCTCCCAATTGATGGTCAGCCAGTATTATTCGCGCGACATCGAACGCGAGGCCGACACCGCTGGCTGGCACTACCTGGTAGCCGCCAACATCGACCCGCGCGGGCTGGCCGATTTTTTTCAGCTGCTGACGGAAAGCGAAAACGCCCTTATCGCCACCATCCCCGCCCTGTTTCGCAGCCATCCTGCCACCGACGAACGCATTGCCTCGCTGAACAAACTTTGGGAGCAGAGCGAGCGCAAAACCGGATTTGCAGATTTATCAGCCGACTTTGGTCCGCATTGATGCGCCGCATTACAATTTCCGTTCCAAAATATACTTCCCTGCCCGGGTGGAGCGGAATAAGGTCTGGTACCGATGAACCCGATCCAGCCCGTCACCAACTCGCACCGGGAAATCAACGTGGTCGAGCCGGTCAGCCCGGCCTTCGAGCGCGTGAAGCTCATGCTGTTCCGGCCGTTTGACCTCGGCAAATGGTTCGTCATCGGCTTTTGCGCCTGGCTCGCCTTCCTGGGGGAAGGCGGCGGAGCCGGTTTCCACGGCCCGGGCGGCGGTCAGGGTGGCAGCGGTGAAGACCTCCGGCAGGCGTTCGCGCACGCCAGGGATTTCGTCTTGAGCAACCTTGGCTGGCTGGTGCCGCTGGTGGCGGCGGTCGCAATTCTCGGTCTGGCGATTCTACTGCTCGTTTTGTGGCTTAACAGCCGGGGCAAGTTCATGTTCCTGCATTGCGTGGCACTCAACAAGGCCGAGGTCTCCCTGCCGTGGAGCCAGTTCGCACCCCAGGGCAACAGCCTGTTTTGGTTCCGCCTCATCCTGGGATTTGCGGGGATGATCCTGACGCTGCCGCTGCTGGTGATCATTTGTGTCCTGATCGTGAAAATGGTTCTCCGCGGCGAACCGGACCCGGGCGGCATCGTGACGTCGGTCGGGCTCGGACTGGCGTTCTTCCTAGTGGCAATCGTATTTTGCATCATCAAAAAATTCACGGTGGACTTCGTCGTGCCCATCATGCGGCTGCGCCAGTCCAAATGCCTGGCAGCGTGGAAGGAATTTTATGGCCTGCTTTCCAGCCACCCCGGGCAGTTCGTGTTGTACCTCCTGTTCCAGATCGTGCTGTCGATCGCCATCGGCATGGTAGTCATGGGGGTCCTGGTCATGACCTGCTGTTGTTGTTGTTTGATGCTTTTGCCGTACATCAGCACGGTGTTGTTGCTGCCGGTGCTGGTGTTCAAACGGGCGTATCCGCTCTATTTCCTGGCCCAGTTCGGCCCGGAATACGACGTGTTCCCGCCCCCGCCCCCGGCCCAGCCTTCGCCGGGTCTGCCGTACATGCCGGTCGTCCCGCCCGTGATGTAACCCGGCGGCAATGGGTCAATTTAATCCGTAGCGTCGGCTTCCTCAGCCGATCCCGCAATGCGGGACGCTGAGGATAGCGCACACTACAACAAATGGACTCACTACCGATCCGGCTTTGCGGTTGCCAACCGGCAGGTTGCCCGCTATCAATTTTCCCCGGCAATGGAGTCTGCCCTCCCATTATGGGACAACCGCGCTACCCGAAAGCTTTCGGGGCTGACCGTTTCGGCGCTGATGACTCCTGCCTGGACGGAATGGCGTATGGCTGTCCCTGAAAATCAGGCAGGAGCTTTATGATCGCATATCTCTGGGTGGCAATCGGCGGCGCGCTCGGCAGCGTAGGCCGTTTCTGGCTTAATGGCATCATCTCCAATAGCTTCGGCGAAACGTTCCCGTGGGGAACCATGCTCGTGAACATCTCCGGCTCGTTCGTCATCGGCGTGATCGGCGCCGTCGCCAATCCCGAGGGCCGGATGGATTCGCCGTCGCGCGCCTTCGTCACGCAATTCTTGATGATCGGCATCTGCGGCGGGTACACGACATTTTCCTCGTTCAGCCTCCAGACGCTCAATCTCTTGCGCGACCGGGAATGGCTCTACGCCGGCGGCAACGTGGTGCTCTCGGTGGTGCTGTGCCTGGTCGCCGTCTGGCTCGGCTGGCTGCTCGGCTCAACCTTCAACTCCCTGAAAGGCAACTGATATGCAAATCCCCCAAGACGCCGTTCTGCTCCGGATTTTCCTCGGCGAAAGCGACCGCTGGGAACACAAGCCGCTCTACGAAGCCATCGTGCTCAAGGCGCGCGAACTGCATCTCGCCGGCGCCACCGTCCTGCGCGGGCCCATGGGCTTTGGCAAAACCAGCCACCTGCACACCGCGAAAATCCTTCGGCTTTCCATGGACCTGCCGCTCATCATCGAAATCGTGGACAGCGAGGAGAAAATCAATGCTTTCCTGCCCGCGCTCGACAACATGATGGGCGGCGGTCTGGTCACGCTCGAAAAGGTCAAGGTCGTCCACTACCGCGCCGGGCCCGAACCCGCCGCATAAAATCGTTTTGGAGGGATGAGTTCCACGAGTCCCCATTCCCCGGGCATGTCAGGGATTTGCGGAACTCGCCCCTTCGATTCAACGCTTCGACGCTTTTACGGTCTAACGCATTTATGAAATCCCGCCGGCTCAATCGCCTCGCGTTCGTCGTCGTGTTGTTGGCCTTTTCAACGCTGGGACTCCGCGCCGGCCCGCCGTTTGTCACTGACGACCCCGAACCGGTGGATTATCAGCATTGGGAGTTTTACCTTGCCTCCCAGCACTTTCAAACGTCGGATGGCTGGTCCGGCACCGCCCCGCATTTCGAACTGAACTACGGCGTCATCACCAACGTGCAACTTCACCTCATCGCGCCACTGGCCTATGATGCCCCGAAAAACGGCGCGGCTCAATATGGTTACGGCGACACCGAACTGGGTATCAAATTCCGTTTCCTTCAGGAAACCTCCGTCCTCCCGCAAGCCGGCGTGTTTCCCCTGGTCGAAGCCCCGACCGGCGACAGTTCCCGCGGCCTGGGCAGTGGACAATGGCAGGCGTTCCTGCCGCTGTGGCTGCAGAAAAGTTTTGGCGCCTGGACAGTTTACGGCGGCGGCGGCTATGGCATCAACCCGGGCGCGGGAAACCAGAACTGGGGCTTTGGCGGCGCGGTGCTCCAGCGCCAGGTGCGGGACAACGTCCTGGTCGGCGGCGAAATTTATCACCGCACCGCCATGCAAACCAGCGGCCGGGATGACACCGCGTTCAACCTGGGAACGGTCATTGATTTCACCGAACACCAGCACCTGCTCTTCTCCGTGGGCCGTTCGATTGACGGTCCGACCGATTTTCAGGCCTACATCGCCTGGCAATTCACCTTCGGCCCGGAATTCTTCCATTCGTTCGCCGGGCTATTTCGAAAATGAAGGCACCGGCAACGCCTCTCGCTCCAACTGTTGTTCCCGATTAATGATACAGATCACATAGGCGGCCTGGGCGTTGGTCGGATTCTGCTGCAGGGCAAGTGCCGCCAGTTGCCCGGCTTGTTTCAAATCGCCTGCGTGAAGGGTGGCAATCGCCCGATTTAATGTTGCGGCCGACCCGTCCGATCCTCCGGACATTGCGGGCGGCGCGTTGGTATTGAATACACATGGCACATTTGCACCCGCCTCCCTTCCCAGCAAGCTGGCCAACAATTCCTCGTTGATGGTGGAAGCCTCCAAAAAAAAGATGGAGTGCAAATCAGCCCTGGTCAATGAGCGGAGGGTTGTGAGTTTATCGGGGGGCGCCAATGCCTGCTGGCGGGTTCGCTCGTCGAAGCGTTCGAGCACCCGGGCATTAATGCCGATGTAAAACGCGCGGGGTGCAGCATATTCCAGAATCGGAAAAAGATCGCTTTGAACCGGCCCCTCACCGGCGATGGCACAGGCCGTGCGTTGCGATGCGAGCTGTCGCGCCAGCAACGCCTCGGGAGATTGAACGCCGATAGCAGCAAGGTCAGATCGCACGCCGGCAAACCCAAAGCCTTGCCGGAAAACCTCCGGGCCGGTCGGCCAGGGTTGCTGCGAACCGAGAATGACAATGTCATTGCCGCCGGGATCCCAGATTTCCACATACGGAAATACGGAATTGAACGTCCGCAGCACCAGGCTGACAATGCCATCGTGCATTTCATAGACGTGAAACCACTGGGCCATGATACCACCGGGTTTCAACCGGTGGGCGGCGATTTCATAAAATTCGAGGCTGAACACGCTGCCCACGCCCACCGTCCACGGGTTGGATGGCTCCGCCACAATCACATCGTAGAGCCGGGAATCGAGTTTGAGCACAGTGCGCGCGTCCTCGCGCCAAAGGCGCACCCGCGGATCTTCAAGCACCGACCGGTTCCAGTTCGTAAAATACCGGGAAGCCCGGATGACCGGCTCGCAATTTTCAGCCACCGTTATCCGTTCGACCGGATAAGAAAGCAACGCCCCGGCCGAAATGCCCGAGCCCAGGCCAAAAATGAAGACATCCTTCGCCCCCGGCCGGGCCAGCATCGGCAAATGCGACACTAACAACTGGGTGACAAGGTCGCCACGGCTGGAGGCATCCGGCTTGCCGTTGACGCGCAGACCCCGTTCCGCCGGAGGACGGAAGCCATCGCTGTCTTCCACCGAAACCGTGGCATCCGCCCCGTCCTCGTAAAATAGAATCTGGATATGCTGTTTCCGCAACGACATGGTATTGGGATCAAATTCCAGTTCGTGCGCGCGAAAAACCCCCGAACTGATGACGCTGCGCCAGTCTTCGTCGCCAATGATAAAAAGGCTGATGGCAAACGCGATTGCCGCACCGGCTGTACCGATCCCTGTGCGCCACCGGCAGCGCCAAGCAAGCACAACGGCCGCCAGAGCCAGGACCAGGGCCAACACGCCAAAGGCATTGCGCAAGCCCACCATCGGCATCAGTACAAACCCGCTCACTAATGTGCCCACCACCGCACCCAGCGTGTTCCACGTGAGCAAACTGCCGACTTTCAAGCCCAGCGGCATTCCATCCCGTGAGATCGCCCGGATCATCAGGGGCAAAACCGCTCCGATGCACGCCGCCGGCAGGCCAAAGATGACCACGGCAATCCCCGCCGACAGCAACTCGTGAAAAACGAAGCCCATGCTGGTCCGGCCCAAACCGGTGCGCACCATGCGATAAACATCCACCCATCGTTCGATATTGAAAACCAGCAGCGTCACCCAGGCCGCCGCAACGCACAACAACAGAACGATCAACTTCTCACTCGAACGTTCGCGGCGGCGGGGCGAGGCAATCCAGGCGCTGCCCAGGCCGATTCCCAGAATGAATGCCATCAGCACAATGGCAAATGATTGGAGCGAAGAACCAAAAATCATGGCCAGCGAACGTGAGGCTAACACTTCAAGGCCCATTGCAACCGCACCGGTCAGGGCCACGATGACTCCCGCCCAACGCAACGTGTCCGGCAGGGTGACTTCGGGTTCCGCCGCCGGTGAGTGCCCGTCCGGGTGAGGTGCTTTTTGGAATTCGCGGCTGAGCAGCATGGCGGCTGTCCCAATCATCACGTTTACCAGCGCCGTCATTTGCAACGCCGAAACCATCCCGAGATTCTGAACCAACCAGAAACCGGCGAGTCCGGCACCGGCTACCGCGCCAAGGCTGTTTACGGAGTAAAAACGGGCGGAATAGCGGCCGGCATCAGGAACAAAATCCTGCAGCCATGCGGCCAGCAGAGGCAACGTCCCGCCCATCAGGACGGTCGGTCCCAATAACAGCAGGGCACTTAATGTCCCTTTGAGGGCCAAGAGCAGCCCAGTGTGTTGGGCAATACCCGCACCAACGGCGACAAATATGTAGTCGGCCAGACGGTCAAACATCGGAAAGGAAAATGCATAAATACCGATGATAATTTCAAGATAACCATAGGCTCGAACTGGTTGTTGCAACCGGCCCGCCCAACTTCCGAAAACCCGATTGCCGATTGCCAGCCCCCCCATGAATGCGGCCAGCACGACGGTTTGCGCATAAATCGTGCTGCCGAACATCTGCGAGAGGAACTTTGACCAAATCACTTCGTAAACGAGCGCCGTCGCACCGGAACAGAAAAACAACCCCAGAACCAACCATGCCAAATTCCGTGATTTCATGCACTTACCATAAGTCCAGTTGTCAATTACTCAATACCTATGTTTAAACTCTTATTAAATGATCCGTGGAACCTTCGGCCCGCCATTGAACCGTGGCCGGACGCGGACTTGTGCGTTCGCGGCCAAGTTGAGACGCTGATTGCGTGACGCGCATGCCATGAACGAAACGCGGGAAATCCTGGCCATTGCCATTTTCGCCTTCACTTACGTCCTCATCAGCGGGCGGGAGTTGAAAATCCTCCCGCTCAACCGTCCCGCCGCGGCGCTGCTCGGCACGGTGCTGATGGTCATCACCGGCGTGTTGACACCCGAACAGGCCTACCGTGCGGTGGATTACAACACGCTCGTGCTCCTCCTGGGCATGATGCTCATCTCGGCGTACCTGAGCCTGGCCGGTTTCTTCGACTGGGCGGCCGGGTACATCCTGCGGGTGGCAAAGACTCCGCAACGATTGCTGCTTTATCTCATCCTCACCTCGGGCGCGCTTTCGGCATTGCTGGTTAATGACACGGTGTGCCTCATGCTGACGCCACTGGTCGTCGCCGTGATCGCGCGCGGGCGGCTGCCGCTGCCCCCATATTTGCTCGCCCTGGCCATGAGCGCCAACCTCGGCAGCGTCGCCACCCTCGTCGGCAACCCGCAGAACATGATCATCGGCAACCTCTCGCATCTCCCGTTCGTGCATTTCTCCGCGGCATTGCTGCCCGTGGCCGCGGCCGGCCTGGCCATCGAATACGCCGTGCTCCGGGTCGGCTTCAGTAAGATGTTACGCACGGCCCGGATCGAGCGAAGCGAAGCCCCCGCCCGCCCGCTTGACCGCCCGTTAATGATCATTGCCCTGGCCACGCTGGCGCTCGTGTTCGCCGGGTTTGTCGCCGGCTGCAACCTGGCCTGGACGGCCCTGGCCGGCGGCGCGCTCGTGATGGTATTGGCGCGCCGCGACACCCACCAGGTGCTCAAGCTCGTGGACTGGCATCTGCTCGTGTTCTTTGCCGCGCTCTTCGTTGTCGTGGAAGGATTGAACCTCACCGGCCTGCCGGACCAGATTTACTCGAACTTGCGCAGCGTGTTCGGCACCACGCAAAACGCGCAGGCCTGGAATCTCGCGTGGTTCTCTGTCGCCGGATCCAACATTTTTTCCAATGTGCCGTTCGTGCTCCTGGCCGGGAAATGGATCCCCAACTTCACCAATCCGGCCCTAATGTGGCAGGTGCTGGCACTGGCCACCACCTTCGCCGGCAACCTCACCATCCTCGGCTCGGTCGCCAATATCATCGTCGTGGAATCCGCCCGAGGCCATTGCGAGGTGGGGTTCTGGGACTACGCCCGGTTCGGCATCCCCATCACCCTCCTGACTACAATCGTCGGCATGGCCATCCTGCTCCTCATCGGCTGACCGGTAAAAAAACCGCGAGACTGCTGAAATTTACGATATTGGATTTACGATTTACGAGCATTTCAGGATTCGCATCCATCGCGCAAATCGGATATCATAAATCTTGAATGGTGGTCTTATCACTTCGTTAACTATGGCGGACAACTCTCCGAGTTCACGAATTCCCTGGCTCAATCGTACCGTCCTGGGCATCGGGCTGGCCTCGCTGCTCAGCGATTGGTCGCACGAAATCGCCACCACTGTCCTCCCCGCGTTCCTCGCGTCCATGGGCGCCGCCGCGGCATGGCTGGGCGTGATTGAAGGTGTCGCCGACGGCTTGTCCAGCTTCGCCAAGATGGCGTCCGGCTTTTACACGGACAAACTCCGACGCCGCAAACCCATCGCCGTCACCGGTTATCTCGTCACCGCGCTCGGCACCGCGTCTTTCGGGCTGGCCACCGCGGCGTGGCATATCCTGATTTCCCGGTCGGTCGCGTGGCTGGGACGTGGTGTGCGCACACCCGTGCGCAAGGCGCTGCTCGCCGCCGCCGTCACCCGGGAAACCTACGGCCGCGCCTTTGGTTTCGAACGGATGATGGACACCATCGGCGCGATTGTCGGCCCGGCCACGGCCTTTGTGTTGCTCGGCGCGTTGCAACACAATTACCGGCACGTGTTCCTGCTGACGCTCATTCCCGGCGTTTGCGCCGCCGGGTTGATCGCGTTCTTCGTCCGGGAAAAGGAACGCAAACCCGTGTCGCACGTTTCATTCGGCGAACGGCTGCGCTTGCTGCCGCAACCTTACCGGAAATTTCTCGTCGCCGTCGGCATTTTCGGCGCCGGCGACTTCGCCCCCACGCTGCTGATCCTGCTGGCGACGCAAAAGCTCGCGCCGGAATTGGGCACGGCCAAGGCCGCCAGTGTTGCGGTCGGGTTTTATGTGTTGCGGAACATTTTTTACGCCGGGTTCGCCGCGGTGGCGGGCTGGCTGGCGGACCATTTCAAAAAATCGTACGTGCTCGCATCCGGCTACGCGCTGGCGGCGGTCATGGCGTTGCTGATTGTGGCCGCGCCGATGACCATCTCGCTGCTCGGCATCATTTTCATCCTCAGCGGCATGTATGTGGCGATCGAAGAAACGCTGGAAGATTCATTTTGCGCGGAGCTGGTGAGCGAGGAATACCATGGCATGGCGTTCGGCGTGCTGGCCACCGTGAACGGCGTCGGTGATTTCCTCTCGAGCATCATCGTCGGCGCCTTGTGGACAACGATGGGCACGAACGTGGCATTTGGTTACAGCGCCGTATTGTTTTTTCTCGGTGCGTTGCTGGTGTTGTGGACGCGACCACACACCCGATGAAACCCACGAGAAAAATTAGCTTGAACAACCGTCACCCCCCCCGGCCCTCTCCTCCAAGGAGAGGGAGAATCTTTCGGTCTTCCCGCCATTTCCTAAATTCGGGTCATGGCCGAAATCGTCCGTGCTCGCCAGCTTCGCAAGGATGAAACCTGGGCGGAAAAACTCATGTGACGCCGGCTGCGCGATCACAAATCCCATCCGGTTTGACCAAAGTAATTCGTGTCCGCTCGCTAAATCCCCGTCGCCCGCCCGGGCATCTAACCTTTTGTGAATCATAAGACAATGACATGTAATATTGATTGTGAATAACATTCACTTGAATCAGGTTCTGGATCCGGATAGGCTCATCGGAAGAAGCAAAACCGTAATCAGAAAATCAGAAATCAGTCCCGACCGAACCCTTAAGACCAGCGCAGCAATCCGTCTGCACTTCCATTGGCTTCAGTTGGTGATTGATGGAAAACAAACCGTCCGTTCAGAGGTTGTCTATGAAGCTCAGGATTCTTGCCATGCTCGGGGCGCTGCTCGCCGGCACCACCTTCACCTACGCGAATATCGTCAGCCAGACCCTCGCCGATGATGGCGACGGCGTGTTGACCTGCTCGGCATATGGTCTTCAACCAACCGGCCTCAACGAGTTCCTGCTGAACATTGATGGAACCCATAACCTCTTCGACTCGGGACATATCCTGGGCAACATTCTTACGGATACGGAAACCGATCCAGCCCTGACCCTGCTCCACTCCATTGACAATGACACCGGAGTCGCCTGGACCGATTACCATGTCAAAGTGACGATGAACAAGCCCTTCACCTTCTCCAATGTCACCGTGGCCAATAATCTATGGTATGCCAACGTGACCGTGCCGACGCTGGTCGGCAGCGATTGGGTCGGGTCCATCGACTATTATTCCGGCGACCCGGTCCCGAACCTGGGCACGTTGGATTTTGGCTATAAAATGACATTTGTCGGCTCGGTGTCATTTGCCGAAGAATTGACCCCGACCAGTGTTCCCGAGCCCGCGACCCTCATGTTCGCAATCTGCGGGTTGATGGGCTTGCTTGTCCTCCAACGCCGGCTGGCCTCATAATAGTTTAGTTCAATTTTGGTTGGTCCTGTAACACCGCCTGCGCAGTCGCAGGCGGTTTTTTGTTTGATCCAATGGGGTTTATACCAAATCAGTTCTCCCCCTCCCCCACCTGCCTTTGCCGAAACAACGGTAATAGTCGCCCCCTGTCCAGCCCGATGCTCACCATCGAACATTCGCGGGCGGGTTTTCCCGAGGTGGTGGCGGTTATTTGGCTTATTTCATGGTTCGGTTCTCTGCTGCTGGCAGGCTTTCCATCGGTGTTTATCCGAGTCCATCAATGGCTAAAATTGAATTGTCCCCTGCCCGTTTTCGCGGCAAACTCCTTTTTCCTATGCGACAGGTCAACCTTGGCATGATCGGCGGCGGCACCGTGGGCAGCGGCGTGTTTCACGCCCTCCAGCTCAACGGCGGCCTCATGTCTTCGCGCATTGGCGTCCGGGTCAACCTCCGCAAGCTCGCCGTCAAGGCCTACAACGAACCACGGCCCTATCCCATCTCGCGTTCGCTCATGACCACCGACTGGCAGAGCGTCGTCAATGACCCGCAGGTGGACGTCGTTGCCGAACTCGTCGGCGGCACGGGCATCGCCCGGACGATGATTCTCACCGCGTTGGCCCTCGGCAAACCGGTCGTCACCGCCAACAAGGCGTTGCTGTCCGCCCACGGCGAGGAACTGTTTGCCGCGGCCAAAAAACACGGCACGAACCTGTATTATGAAGCCAGCGTCTGCGGCGGCATCCCCATCATCAAATCGCTGCGCGAAGGGTTCGTCGGCAATCGCATCACCCACCTCTACGGCATCGTCAACGGAACCTGCAATTACATCCTCACCCGGATGAAGCTCGAAGGCGCGGACTTCGCCACCGTGCTCGCCGACGCGCAAAAGCAAGGGTACGCTGAGACGCCGCCGGACCTGGACATCGACGGCCACGATGCCGCGCACAAAATTGGCATCCTCGCGTCGCTGGCGCACGGGTTCTGGGTGAACCCGAAGAAAATTTACGTCGAAGGCATTCGCCATATTTCCGCCCTGGACATCCAGTTCGCCGAAAAACTCGGCTACACGATCAAGTTGCTCGGCATCATCAAGCAGATCCAAGGCGGCTGCCGGGTTCAAGTCTCGGTGTATCCGACGCTTGTGCCGAACGCGCATGTGCTGGCCAGCGTGAACCATGTGTTCAACGCCGTGTTCGTGCGCGGCGACATCGTCGGCGACACGCTGTTTTACGGGCGCGGCGCGGGCAAGGACGCCACGGCCAGCGCGGTGCTCAGCGACCTGGCGGACGCGGCGCTCGATTTGAAGTCCGGCACCAAACAACGGGTGCCGCCGTTCGTTCCCCATGAATGTTCCGGCGCGGTGGTGCCGATGGACGACGTCGTGTCGCAATATTTCGTCCGGCTAAGCGTCGTGGACCGGCCCGGCACCCTGGCCAAGATCGCCGCCATTTTTGGCGCTTCAAAGATCGGGATTTCGTCGGTCATCCAGCCGGAAGGCCACGAAGGCAAGAGCGTGCCGCTGATTTTCATGCTGCATTACGCCACCAACGGCGCGGTGAAAAAGGCGTTCAACCAGATCGCCAAACTGCCGGTCATCAAGGGCAAACCGGTGATGATCCGCGTTGAGAATTTTGAGTGATAAGATGAGAATTCAGGAGCCAGAATCCAGAATCCAGAATGGGCACCAGCGGCTAGCGCGTCCGCCCGCAAAAAGCTTTGAGGACCTGATTGTCTGGCAAAGGGCGCATCAGTTTGTGCTCGGTATTTATCGGTTCACCGAGAATTTTCCAAACAAGGAGGTTTACGGTTTAACCAGCCAGCTTCGGCGAGCGGCGATTTCCATTCCGGCCAATATTGCCGAAGGTTTCAAAAAGCGCGGCAAGCCGGACAAGGTCAGGTTTTTGAACATAGCTCAAGGCTCACTGGAAGAATGCCGTTATTATTTGATCTTGAGCGCCGACCTTCACTACGGAAATGGCGGCGAATTGATCCAACAACTTGAAGAAGTGAGCAAAATCCTGGAATCATACGCCCGCTCGATTCTAGATTCTGGCTCCTGAATTCTGGATACTTTTTGAAAATGGCTCTAATTGTTCAAAAATACGGCGGCACTTCGGTGGGCAACACCGACCGCATCAAGAACGTCGCGGCCCGCGTGGCCCAATCCCGCGCAAGGGGCGACCAGGTCGTCGTGGTCGTCTCCGCCATGAGCGGCGTCACCGACGGCCTCATCAAGCTGGCCAAGGACATCGCCCCGCTGCCCAGCGAACGCGAGATGGACATGCTCCTCGCCACCGGCGAGCAGCAGACCATCGCGCTGACCGCCATCGCCCTGCACAGCCTGAACGTGCCCGCGGTTTCGATGACCGGCTCGCAGGCGGGCATCGTTACCGACAGAGTCCATACCAAGGCCAAAATCCAAAACATCACGCCGAAAAAAATCCACGAACTGCTCAAGCAAGGCAACGTGGTCATTGTCGCCGGTTTCCAGGGCGAAACGCCCGAGGGCCAGATCACCACCCTGGGCCGCGGCGGTTCGGATTTGACGGCCATCGCGCTGGCGGCCGCGGTCAAGGCCGACCTTTGCCAGATTTACACGGACGTGGACGGCGTCTATACCGCCGACCCGCGCATCGTGCCGACGGCGAAGAAGCTGCCGGAAATCTCCTACGACGAGATGCTTGAGCTCGCCAGCCTCGGTGCGAAGGTGATGCAAAGCCGCTCGGTGGAATTTGCCAAAAAATTCGGAGTGGTCTTTGAAGTCCGCTCCAGCCTGAATGACAACCCCGGAACCATTGTGAAAGAAGAAACCAAAAGCATGGAAGGCGTCGTTGTGCGCGGCGTCTCGCTCGACAAAAACCAGGCCAAGGTCACGCTCGTGGGCGTGCCCGACAAACCCGGCGTGGCCGCCCGCATCTTCAAGGCGCTCGGCGACGCGACCGTGAACGTGGACATGATCGTCCAGAACATCAGCCACGGCACCGGCACGCCCCAGACCGATATTTCGTTCACCGTGGACAAGCCGGACCTGCTCAAGGCGCAAAAGGTCATCGACGGCCTGAAAAAAGAGCTCGGCCTGCGCGACGTGATCACCGCCGAGAAAACCGGCAAACTGTCCATCGTTGGCGTCGGCATGAAGAGCCACACCGGCGTGGCCGGAAAACTGTTCGAGACGCTGGCGAAGGAAGGCGTGAACATTGACATGATTTCCACCAGCGAAATTAAAATCTCGGTGGTAATTGACCTGGCCAAGGGCGAAGCGGCGATGAAGGCCGTCCACGCGGCGTTTATCGGCTAAAAAATCGGGAACCTTTCGCGCGCCCAACGCTCGTACTCTCGTAAATTCAGTCAACATTTTTCCGGCCCCACCGGCTGGAATTGTAAACCTATGATTACGAGAACTTTGGCTTTTGGTTTCGCCACCGGCTTGTTTTTTCCCGCTGTGGCTGCCCGGGCCCAGACCACCAATCTCGTGCCGGTCGCCGACACCGCCATGCGCAGCAACGTGCCGGACCAGAATTTCGGCAGCGACACTTCCCTTCCCATCGGGGTCGCTAACTTCGGTTCGCCCGTCAATCGCGCCCTCTTCCGGTTTGATTTGTCGGTCCTGCCGACGAATGCGATCATCAACGACGTTTCGCTCGAACTGACCGTCACCTTGCACCCGATCGGCGCCACTTTCGAACTGCATCGCATGCTCTCCAGCTGGAGTGAATCCGAAGCTACCTGGAACAACCGGTTCGTGACTCCTTCGCCCACTCCCTGGGCTGCGGGCGGCGCCCTGGCGGGAACCGATTTTATCTCCGATGGCAGTGCCGCGGCTTCGCTGATCAGCGGTGTCAACACGTTCAATGCGCCGGGTTTGACGGCCGATGTGCAAACGTGGGTGAACAATCCCGGCTCAAACCTTGGTTGGATCCTGATGGCGTCCGGTGAACCGGCGGCCA
This sequence comes from uncultured Bifidobacteriaceae bacterium, assembly GCA_964413165.1. GTDB lineage: Bacteria > Verrucomicrobiota > Verrucomicrobiia > Limisphaerales > UBA11358 > UBA11358. Next base: position 19,276 of record CAYPSF010000008.1, on the reverse strand, counting down.
CCGGTGAGCAGGTCGGCTCCCGGGAAGATCCGGTCACCACTCCGGTCCTGGCCGTTACTTACACGGTGGCTGCACCTCCAGTCATTTTTGGCGTCCATCAGGTTGGCAATCAAATCTGCTTTTCCTTCGACGCCCAGGGGGGCTTCGCCTATACCGTCGAATTCCGCAACTCCCTCACGGCCGGAAATTGGAATGTGCTGACCAATATCCCGGCGCAGTTGGACGATATCACCACCATCAACCTGACCAACACCCTCTCCTCGGTTGAGCGTTACTTCCGGGTACGGGCGCCGTAAAGCCGCCGGACGACGTGGATTTGGGAGAGCGCGACGTTTATTGGCTGGTCATCCGTCGAAGGAATCGGAGCCAACGCCGGGAGGCTGATTATTTTCGATTTACGATATACGATTTGCGCGGTGAGCAGGAAATGTGGAGGAACTCGTAAATCGTAAATCCCATATCGTAAATCGGCCGAAGCCTCGTCACTTCGGCCCTGCAAAAAATTGCGCGGTGTTACAACGTCCTGGCCAGAACATCGAGGCCGGCCTGGGCGGCCTGGACATCGTCCGCCGAACGGCCGCCGCTGAAGGCGGCGAACAGGTAGCCCGCTTTTCCCCGGGCAATGACTCCACCTCGCCAGCCGAATTCACCCTTCAGCGGCGGTGTCCGGCCACCGCTGGCTTTCAAGGTATCCGCCATTTCCGCCGCCTTGGAATAAGCGATGGCAATCAGGTTCATCTCGGGCTCGTCTTGCGTGGGCCCCTTTTTCATAATCCCCACCACGAGCATCTTCGACAGCCAGGATTGGACGCGGTCACCCTGGCTGGCCGCCACGATGGCCACACCCTTCATATTGAGTTCTTCCGCGCGCTGCCGGATGGCCTGCAGCGCTTCGTCCGCTGTTTCATTGAATGCATTCATGGCTTTGGCTCCCCGGCAAGCTGGTTGTACTACGCAAACGCATGTGTCGTTCGTAAACACCCGCAGCCGCCCTGGCAAGATAATTCAACCCGCCGCTGCAAGGCGCAACCCAGGTAGCGCAGACTGATAGTCTGCTGCATCGCGGATTGGCAATCCGCAAGTGCTGCCCTTTCGAACGTCCAACCGACTGCCATTCGGTGGCAGGTACCAAATGGCGCTACAACTGCCGGGCTTGCAATTGCCGGTGGCGGGTGATTTTATGAACCAACATGCGCGCCGCGCTCTTCATCCCGTTTTTCATCGCCGTTCTTTCTGCCTGGCTGCCATTCTCGGCCGGCGCCGACACCCCGGCAGGCGCCATCCCGGTCTCGGATTTCCAGCAACTGACTGCCGCCATTCAAACCGTGGCCGGTTTGCCAAAAGGCGGCACCATCATTCTCAAAGCCGGCCGTTACCTCGGCACCCAACCTCTGTTCCTGGGACGGACGAACCGGGATGTCACCCCGGGCGGCGACGGAACGATCAACCTTTGGGCTGAAGCGGGCAAGGAAGTCGTCCTGGATTTCTCGGCCTTGCGCGGCATCGACACCGCCTCCGGCCAGGGCATCTCCCTCACCGGCGACGGATATCATCTCAAGGGCCTGACGGTTGAGAAGGCCGGGTCCTTCGGGATCCACATCCGCGGCAGCCGGAACCTCATCGAGAACTGCGTCACGCGGTACAATGGGAATACCGGCCTCCAGATCGGTTTGTTGAGCGGAATGCCCAATCCCGGGAACCTCGCCAGCAGCAACCTCGTCCGGAATTGCGATTCCTACCGGAACTTCGACCCCTATTCGCTCCGCGCCGATACCGGGAAACCGGCGCCGGGCAATGACGCCGACGGCTTCGGCTGCCGCTCGAATCCTGGTCCGGGAAACCGGTTCGTGAATTGCCGCGCATGGGAGAACGCGGATGACGGCTGGGATTTCTACAAAACCGATGTGGGCGTGGAAGTGACCGGCTGCTGGTCGTGGCACCAGGGCGATCCCAAGGTCTTTACCGGCGAGTACGACCGGGTGAACGGGAAACCGAAAGACCCCAGCCTGTTCGACCTGAACCAATCGCATCCGAAGGCCGCCGGAACAACGGTGGCGCAACACATGGACAACTGGGGTGGAAATGGCAACGGCTTCAAACTGGGTGGCGCGAACAGCAAAGGCCGGCACACAGTCAAGAACTGCATCGCCTTCGACCATCACTACGGCCAGAAAGGCCAGAAAGGATTCGACGAAAACGACAATCTGGACCGGATTGTTCTCATCGATTGCACCGCCTTCAACAACAAACAGAACTATTACTTCCCCTACGCCTCGTCGACGTCCGGGCTGCTCGTCTTCACCAACAACATTGGTTTCGGTTCCGAAATCAAAGACGATCTGGGCCCGTTCAGCGACCGGGTCAACGTCCTGTCAACGACAGCGCAAAAGCAGATCGTCGCCGCCTTCGAGAAAGCCGCCCGCCTCCCCCGGAAACCTGACGGAACCCTGCCCGATCTCTTCCTTGGCAGATAAGCCGCGCCGGCATGCTCCGTCCGGCGGATCGAAGGATGAGAGCGAACAACCGCAGATTTCAAATCGACCACTGAAGCTGGAAACTTAACCCGAGTTCTGAATTCTCAGTTGAACCTTTCCCCGGTGCCGCTTCACCCGCCGGTTCCGCCTTCAGCATTTCCCAAAACCGATAGCCGCGTAGAGGCGACGAGGTTTTTTCTCGATCCCGGACGGAGTGATCAGTACCGGGGAACGCCGCATGGCCGGGGTCAGCGAGGGTTGCGGACGGTTCCACTCATCCGGCTTTTGTTCCAGGGTCGCAGGAACGGCGGCCTGAGACGGGGCATCCGTCGCACGAACAGCCGCCGGAGCCGGCGTGTCCGCCGCCGGGACGGAAATCAAACCCGCGCCCAGGACAATGCACAAACCCAGGAAAATTTTGCTTTTGACCTGAAAATGGCTGGCATTGAACGCCTTCGTCCACCGCTCCGGTTGCTGGCAAGATTTGCTCGGATTCATAACTCTTAGCGCGTTGATCTTCGGTTAATATTTAACCGAAAATGGCCAAAACCTCAGGAATAAGGGATACAATGGGGATTTTGAGGGGTGAATTGGGCCCTAAGAGGGGCCATTGAGTTAAGGCGCCAGGCTCCCGAATTTCCATTCCTGCCTTACTTCGGCTCGATGGCGATCACCCACAGATCGGTCTGGCCCAGGTTGTGGCCGACGTGGGTGGCGGCCGGGCGCCAGGCGACCTCGCCGGTCTTCAAGGTGGCGGTTTCCTTCCGGCCGTCCGGCATTTCATGCATCAACTCCGCGCCCGAGAGACAAATTACGACGCGCGCATGATGGCTGTGCAACGGTTCGCTCTTTCCCGCCGCCACACGGATGTCGTAAACCCGCCCGTACTGGTTCTCGAACAACACCTGGTAGTTCGGCGCCAGCCCCGCCCGGCCCCACGTCTCCGAACCGCCCTTCCCAAGGTAGGTGGTCGCGACCAATTGCAAAGCGGTCGAACCGGCGTTCTTTACCGCCGCGGCAGCCGGCTCGTCCACGGATGGCCGAAACATAACCTCCCCCCGCTTGACTGTGTTCGTCCTGGACAAACCCGCAGAATAAGGAACGACTTCGACCGACCCGGCGTTGAGATAGACCAGGACGCCAGCCCGTCCATCAGGTAAGGCCAGGGTCTCGCCCGGCGCCAGGGTTTGTGCCACCACCAGCACCTTGTCATTTTGAACCCTTTCTGTCCGATCACCGGCCAGCGCGCCCGTGATGGGAAACAGAACCAAGGCCAGCCCTAAAAAAAAGTCCGGAAGAGCGCGGAACACCGATGCTTTCATGGAAGCGAGAATAGTTGAACCCGGCGGCACGCGTCGAGAGTCGAAAAGCGGCGCCGCCGCGCTTCACCTCGGCCGGTTACCACCTCAGTCCGGAAACCTCCGGTTTAAAAACCATTTGACGCGGTCGGGGATGGCGGCTAACTTGCCGGCGTGAATCGCAATTTGAATCTGAACCTGTTGCTGAACGCGCTGCTTCGCCGCGCGGCGGTCGGGTTCTGATTCGTTCACAAGATTTAGCGAACCCCACTGCCAAACGGCGGTGGGGTTTTTGTTTTTAACCTTGAATGAACATGAAAAACGTGCAGCAAGACCGAATACCGAAAGAAGCCCGAAGTTCGAATTCCGAAGGCGGGCGGGGTGATTTTCGGATTTCGGTTCTCGAATTTCGGATTTCCTCGTGGTTTAATCCGGTCAACGCCTGAGTTTATGCAAAAGAAACCGTTGAAAAAGTATCGTCCGTTCCCGCCGGTCGCCTTGCCCGACCGGCAGTGGCCCAACCGCGTCCTTACCCGCGCGCCCATCTGGTGCAGTGTGGATTTGCGCGACGGCAACCAGGCGCTCGCCGTACCCATGAACGTGAGCCAGAAGCTCGAACTGTTCCAGACCCTGGTCAAAACCGGGTTCAAGGAAATCGAGGTCGGCTTCCCGTCCGCCTCCAACACCGAGTTCGCATTCAACCGCCGGCTCATCGAGGAAAAACGCGCGCCGGAGGACGTGTGGCTCCAGGTGCTCGTGCAGGCGCGCGAGGACCTGATCGAACGCACCGTGGAATCGCTCATGGGCGCCAAAAAGGCCATCATTCATCTCTACAACTCCACCTCGCCCGCCCAGCGACGGGTGGTGTTCGGCATGTCCAAACCGGAAATCGTCCAGGTGGCCGTGCGCGGCGCACAGTGGATCAAGGACCGGTTGCCCCGGCTCAAGGGCACGGACGTCATGCTCCAGTATTCACCGGAAAGCTTCAGCGCGACGGAAATGGAGTTTGCGAAGGAAATTTCCGAGGCGGTCATGGACGTCTGGCGGCCGACGCCGAAACGGAAGATGATTTTGAACCTGCCGGACACCGTGGAGGTGGCGATGCCGAACATTTATGCCGACCAGATCGAGTGGATCGGACGGAACATCAAGAACCGCGAGTCGCTCATCATCAGCTTGCACACGCACAACGACCGGAGCACCGGCGTGGCGGCGACGGAACTCGGCTTGCTGGCGGGCGCCGACCGCGTGGAAGGCACGCTCTTCGGCAACGGCGAACGCACGGGCAACCTGGACATCGTCACCGTGGCGTTGAACCTGTATCAGCACGGTATCGACCCGAAGCTGGATTTCCGGGACCTGAATTCCATCATCAAGGTTTACGAACGTTGCACGGGCATGACGGTGCCGGCGCGCCAGCCTTACGCGGGCGAACTGGTCTTCACCGCGTTCAGCGGGTCGCACCAGGACGCCATCAAAAAGGGCCTGGCGGAATGGAAACACGGCAAACCGAAGCATTGGGACGTGCCCTACCTGACGATTGACCCGACGGATATCGGGCGCGAATACCGCGAGGTCATCCGCGTCAATAGCCAGTCCGGCAAGGGCGGTGTGGCTTACCTGCTGGAAAACGAATTCGGCATCGTGCTGCCCAAGGATATGCAGCGCGAGTTCGGCCCGATCGCCAACGACGCGGTGGACCAGCTGGGCCGCGAAGTCACTGCCGCCGAATTAAAATCGATGTTCTGGCGCGAATACATCGAGCGCGACAAACCCTGGCAGCTCAAGCGATTTGAAACCGAGAGCAAGAACGGCGTCGTCAAATGCCGCGCGAAATTGCTCCGCAATGGCAAGCCGCTGGATATTTCCGGCGAAGGCAACGGTCCGTTGGCCGCGCTCGTCCATGGCTTTGGCCAGGCCGGGGTGCCACGCTTTGAAATTACCAACTACAGCGAGCACGCCCTGGGCGCCGGCGAGGAAGCCGCGGCGATTGCCTACATCCAGGTCAGGCTCGCGAATGAGAAAACCCGCTGGGGCGCGGGGGTGGACACGAACATTGAGCTCGCCTCGGTGCGTGCCGTGTTGAGCGCGCTGAACCGGTCATAGCCAAACTCAGGCTGAAGCGTGGCCACCAAACGTTGGTGGTCCACCGTTCAGCGAGGTCTGCAAAACATGTAGCGTTCGATGCACGCCTTTGAAACCCTGAATTCCGGCCACAGGCCGGACGCTACACCCTGCAAAAAGCTGTTTCGCAGAGGCCTCTTCCGGGTGTCCGGCCCTCCGGGAGCGCCCGCCGGTGGCACCAGGTTTTGGCACCCCATCATTTCCGACTCGTCAAACGGGGGTCGACCGTTCAGTTTCTACGGCCATGAAATGGCAGTGGGTTTTGCTTTATAGCCTGGCCGGCGGGAGCCTGTCGGCGGCGGACAGCCGTCCCGCCAACGCCGTGGCCGCCACACCGGCGGTTTATGCGCCGGACACCTCGCATCAAAACGAGCCGTTGCCGGACGGCATACTGGCCTGGGACAGCCTGGCGAAGGAGACCAATCTGGTGGCGAACGTCACCATGGCGCATTTCACTTTCAGCTTCACCAATGTTTCATCGGACCCGGTGGTCATCCTGGACGCCGCGGCCGGGTGTCACTGCACCACCACGGAGCTGCCGTCGTTGCCGTGGCTCATTCCGGCCGGCACCAACGCGCAATTCGGCGTCACCGTCAACCTGGCCGAAAGAAGCGGACCTTCGTTCAAGACGGTCAACGTCCGGACCGACCGGGGCTTCAAACAACTCATGGTGAAAATCAACATTCTGCCGATGATGCTGCCGGACCGGACCGATGCCGCGCGCGCGCATGACGTTGCCATGGCCAGGGCTGACCGGCAGGCGGTTTTTCGGGACGATTGTCTGACCTGCCACGCCAAGCCCGGCGAAGGCAAATATGGCAAGCCGCTGTATGATGCCGTTTGTGGCATCTGTCACGACGGTACGCAACGCTCCGGGATCGTGCCGGATTTGCATCAGATCAAAACCCCGACCAATCCGGATTTCTGGCAAACCTGGATCGCGCATGGCAAGGCCGGCACGCTGATGCCTGCATTTGCCACCGCGGATGGTGGCCCGTTGTCGGAAATGCAAATCACCTCCCTGGTCCAGTATCTGGCAGCCACCATTCCCTCTCAAGCCCCGGCCCGCCAATAAATTCAGATATTACCTCGTTTTGTAACCAGTCCATTTCCGGGCTCGTCAAATGGAAATCGATGGTCTAGTTTTGAATGCAATTATGAAATTATGGCACATTTTAATCTGCGGCCTGGCCGTCATCGGTCTGGCGGGCGGAAACCTGTTGGCGGCAGACGGCAATCCCACCAACGACGTGGCAGCCACGCCGGCGGTTTATGTGCCGGATACCTCGCATCAAAACGAGCCGTTGCCGGACGGTGTGCTGGCCTGGGATGACGTAACGAAACACACCGACTTGGCGGCGGATGCCGGCATAGCTAAATTTAGTTTCAGCTTCACAAATGTGACGAGCGACAAGGTGGCCATTCTGGATGTTCATCCATCCTGTGGCTGTACCACGGCACAACTGCCACCAATGCCGTGGATCATTGCCCCCGGCTCCAATGGGCAGTTTGGCCTCACGGTCAATGTAACCGGGAAAACCGGCCCGCAGGCTAAAACCGTCAACGTCAAAACCGACAAAGGCTTTAAACAACTCATGCTGCAAATCAACATCCTGCCAGCGGTGCTGCCGACCCAGTCCCCGGCTGAGCGAGCGCAAGCCATGGAATTGGCCAAAGCCGACCGGCAGTCGATTTTTCGCGATAGTTGCGCCGCCTGCCACGTGAAACCCGGTGAATCCAAATATGGCAAACCGCTTTACGATGCCGTCTGTGGCATCTGTCACGACGCCAACGACCGCGCCAGCATGGTGCCGGATCTACACCAGATCAAAACCCCGACCAATGTGGATTTCTGGCAAACCTGGACGGCGCATGGCAAGGCCGGCTCGCTCATGCCCGCATTTGCCACTGCCGATGGTGGGCCACTCTCGGACATGCAAATCGCGTCTCTGGCCCAATTCCTGGCAGCGACAATTCCTTCACAAACCCCTGTAAACAAATAATTTCCGATCCCGAAAGAGGGATTGTGTCATTTTCTTGTTGCCAAACCGGACAATGTTGTCTATATTCTGGACAGTTTGTTGTATAAAACTGTCTCATTTTTGATGTAAAACGTTGAAGGGGAAGCATATGGAAATCTCAACCCAATTCGGATCACCCACCGTTCCAAGGCTCTATATCGTCAGAGGTCGTGTCATACAACTGTCGTGGACGTGGTTTTTCCGGCAACTCTGGGCCCTGATGATAGTAACGGTCTTGGGAACATTGAGTTATTTGTTGATCACCCATTTCATCGGCCAATCCGTCCAGGTGCAAGGCACCAGCATGTATCCCACCCTGTCCGACTCGGGCCATTATTGGTTGAACCGGTTTGCCTATCTGGTGAATGAGCCGCGGCAAAACGACATCGTTGCGCTCAAAGACCCGCGCGACAGCACACTGGAGGTCAAACGCATCATCGCCCTGCCGGGGCAATCGATTTATCTCAAACATGGCCGGGTCTATATCGATGGCCAGTTGTTGCACGAACCTTACCTGCTGTCCAAAACCCCCACCTATGCCTATGAAAAGAACGAGAGCGAGTTCATTTGCGTCGGCAAAAACCAGTTTTACGTCATGGGCGACAATCGCAATAACAGCACCGACAGTCGCACCTTCGGCGCGGTCCCGCGCAAGAACATCCTCGGCAAGGTGATCGAATAGCCCGCTTTACTGCCAACCCCAGCCCGGCAGGGCAGTGTCTTGATCGGTTGTAGCGTTAATGCTGCAACAACGGAACCAGGACACTGCCCCGGCCGGTCTCCGCTTGTGTTTATTTTGCCCGGTGTTAACCTGTCAACCATGACAGGAACAAAGGTTGACGCAGACTCCCGCGGATGGATCGCCCGGCTGGGCGAACGGGTTTTGAACGGCGGACAGATCACCCGCGACGAGGCGCAGTCGCTGTTTGCGCTCGAAAGTTCTGTCGACATTTTTGATTTGCTGTCGTGGGCCAACCGCATCCGGGAACAATTCAAGGGTAACAAGATCCACCTCTGCTCCATCGTCAACGCCAAGGCCGGCGCCTGTTCGGAAAATTGCAGCTTCTGCGCCCAATCGTCGTTTTACCAGACCGGTTCGCCCAAATACGGTTTCGTGGACCCCGAACCGGTCCAGGAGGCCGCCGAGGAAGCGAATAAAAACAGCGTCACGGCCGTCGGCCTCGTCGCCGCCTGGAAGGGACTCAACGAAGGCCCGCTGCTGGACGAGGTCTGCGACCGCGTCCGCGAATTGAAGGCCAGCGGCAAGACGCGTCCCGACGTCTCGCTGGGCATCATCAAAAATCAGCGGGTGGCCGACCGGCTTAAGGAGGCCGGGGTGGAGTGTTACGGCCACAACCTGGAAAGTTCGCGCCGGTTTTTCCCGCAGACCTGCACCACCCACACCTACGATGATCGCCTGGAAACCATCGGTTATTTAAAAAAAGCCGGCATCAAGATCTGTTCCGGCGGCATCATCGGCATGGGCGAAACGCGCGCGGACCGCTGCGACCTCGCGTTCGCGCTCAAGGAAATCGGCGCGAACGTCGTGCCCGTCAATATTCTCAATCCCATCCCCGGGACGCCCTTTGAGAAGAATGAGCCCCTGCCCGTCCTGGAAATCTTGAAGACCATCGCCTGTTTCCGGTTCATTTTGCCGCGGCAGGAGATCATGATCGCCGGCGGACGCACGGTGAACCTGCGCGATGCGCAAAGCATGATTTTCATGGCCGGCGCCAGCGCGCTCATGGTTGGCAACTACCTCACCACGCTCAACCAGCCCGTCGAAAAGGACCTGCAAATGCTCAAGGACCTGGGCCTCGACCCGAGCTGGGACAGTCACGGCTTCTCCGACCAGGAGGAAGCCGGCTGCGATTGCGGGCAAGAAAGCTGCGAGCCGGAAGCTGTAACGACTGGTTGATTTCCGCCCACAAGATTCCTGGCCGGGCAGGAACTGAATATCAACCGAAACAATAGGTCTTCATAAATTATCAATTCATCCATCCGCGCCGAGCCGGTTAAATTAGCGGGTGATGAACACGACATTTGTCGCCCGGATCATTCCGCTGTCGATCTCGCTCCTGGTGCTGCTCCCGGCCACGGGTTGCGTCGTTTATAAAAATCCCGTTCCCCCCATTCCGCCGCCAGCCGCCGCCGGGCAATGGCCGGTCCGTTATCCCTTCCGATTGGGTGTGCGAAACCCGCCAGCAACCGATTTCAACTGCATCTGGAACGAGAACGAAGGCAAACGGGAATTGGCGCAGGCCCGGGCGGAAGCCCAACGGCTGGCCACGATTCTCAGCCAATGTCATTTGTTCAATAACGTGGTCCTGGCGGAGGCCAGGTCGACTTCCTGCGATTTGACGATTGAAGCATTGCCTCGAATTCCTGAAACGGCCGACAATGAAAAGAATCCGTGGATGATGTTTGAGTGCGATGATAATCCGGGGGTGATTCTCTATGGCACCATCATCCCGCTCTACTTTAACAATAACCTGGGCGTTCGCTTCAAATTTCTCCAGGGTGCGGAGGGCGAATTTAGATTCAAATGGACGGAGGAGACGATCGTCGGGTTTTGGGCTCCGGTCGTGGGGATGGCGGGAAAAAACTGGCAATTTCAACGGTCTTCCGGTGCCTATTGGAATGAACTTCGTTCCGTTTTGATCGAGCGGTTTGACCGGATTCCAAGGTGAAAACAGGAGTTGGCACCCCCGTCAATTTGTGGAATCAGCGATAGCTTTCTTTGCGTCTTCGCGCGAATGGCGAAACCATTCCATTCCGTTTAATCTTCGGCCAGGGGACGACTCGGCTCATTTCCCCCTCGCCCCGCCCGGCGGGGAGAGGACCGGGGTGAGGGGCTTGAATTTTTCCCAACAACCCGCACTCTATCCCCATGAACGCTGTTCAAATCGCCCGTCAGCTTCGTCACGACCAAACCGACGAAGAAAAACAACTCTGGCGCGCGTTACGAGACAATCGTTTTGCCGGGTTCAAATTTCGACGGCAGCATCCGAAGGGTATCTATATTTTAGATTTTTATTGTGCGGCAGCACGGCTGGACATCGAACTTGATGGCTTTCAACACGGTGTTCCGGAACAAATGCAACACGACGAAAAGCGCAGTACTTATTTAAAAGTACAGGACATTGAAGAATTGCGATTTTGGAATCATCAGTGGCGCAAGAATCGTGAAGGTTGTTTGCTGGCAATCTGGGATGTCCTGCAACGACGGACGGGTTGTGTGCAGGTAATAAAACAGGTGGAGGAGCAGCGGTTTGTCCCACCGCCTGAAATGGCCGTCAAACGTCCGACGGAAACAAACCCCTCACCCCGGCCCTCTCCCCGTCTGGCGGGGAGAGGGAGATAAATTCTGGATTCCCGCACCTTCCCAATCATGGAACGACTTGGCAAAAACCACGGCGGTTATCACGGCGAGACGATTGACATCCGCGCCGTCCTGCGCGACATCGAATCGGCCGCGCGACAACACGGCTGGACCGTGGAAACCTTCGGGCAACAGGATGAGTTCGGGCTGTTCGCCCTGCGCCGGGCCGCGGCGTTCATTAATCACCGGTCATCACGCATTTACGTCAGCACCGGCATCCATGGTGACGAGCCCGCCGGCCCCCTGGCCGCGCTGCAGCTGTTGCGGGAAAACCGGTGGCCCGAGTACGACGAGCTATGGCTCTGCCCCTGCCTGAATCCGATGGGCTTCCAGCTGAACCGGCGAGAGAACGCCGCCGGCGTGGACTTGAACCGCGACTACCGCCATCCGCAGACCGCAGAAACCACTGCGCATATCCGCTGGCTGGAACAGCAGCCGGATTTCAACATCACTTTGTGCCTGCACGAGGATTGGGAGTCGCACGGCTTTTATGTCTATGAATTGGATCCCGACCGGCACCCGCCGCTGGCGGGCAAAATAGTGAAGGCGGCGGCCCAAGTCTGCCCGATTGACCTGTCACCGCTGATCGAAGGCCGCGATGCCCGGGACGGAATCATCAACCCGAACCTTGACCCGGCCAGCCGGCCGCAATGGCCGGAGGCTTTCTGGCTGATTCAAAACAAGACCCGTCAAAGCTGCACCTTGGAAGCGCCGTCGGATTTTCCGATGCCCGTGCGCGTGGAGGCGCTGGTGGCCGGGGTCAATGCCGCGCTGGAATGACTTCGTGGCTGCGTCGCGTAAGAGCGCGGCAAATCCTGCCAGTAACTTTTGCGGCGGTCTCCCGACACGCCGCTACGAAGCTATTTCGCCGTCTCGCGCCGTTTCAGCCATTGCTCGCCAAGTTTGATGAGCGTTTTTGAATTCAACACCCGTTCGGCCATCGGAAACACGATCCGCTCTTCCTTGTCGAAATGCTTACGCGAAGCGCTGATGGCGCCGAGCAGTATTTTTTTTGCGTCCTTGAGCGTTTTGGCGGCATGGACGCCGGCGAGCATGTCCTCGATCTGCCGGTGTTCCGCGTGAAAAGTTTCATTCTGGCCGATCTGCTCGAAACAATGCTCCAGCGGCTCGATGAACAGGTCGTCCTCGGTCTTGGAATGCGGTCCATGCAGCTTTTCCACGACGGTGGCGAGCGATTTCACCTCGGCCAACGTCTTGATCCGGGGCACGGCCGTTTCGATGTGGTCGAACAGGTTATGGAACACCGAGTGTTCCGCCATCAGGATTTCAGTGATTTTCATGGTGCATCAGGGACACCAGCAATTTGCCTTTTGCCGCCAGCTTGGCCAACTGTTTCTTGCCTTTCTTTTGACGTCTGTTTAGCCACCGCTCCTTGCCGCCGTGCCGGTTTGACGGTAAAACATCGGCCATGAGCAAGAGGAATGAGGATATGCTCCAGGCCGTGGAACTGGCTCTGGCCGGCAAGTGGGACGCCGCGCATGAACGGGTCCAGCAATACGAAGACGGCACCGCCGCATGGATTCACGCGGTGCTGCACAAGATCGAGGGCGACCTGGCCAACAGCCGCTATTGGTATCGTCGCGCCGGGCAGATGGACCGCACGGCCGAGGAACCACTCGCTGAATTGGCCGCCATCCGGGCCGAACTGCGCTCCCGCAACGACGCGTGAATTTTACGTCAAACTTTTTTGTCACCTTTTCCCCCGTTTCCTGACTTACGCGGTGAAATGATGAACACCTTGGAAACCTTCAGTGACGCCGCTTTAGTGGCGGACAGCCTCACGGGCAACCGCGAGGCGTTCGGCCGGATCGTGGCGCGTTATCAAACCCTCATCTGCTCGCTTGCTTATAGCCGCACCGGCAGCCTGAGCCAGAGCGAAGACCTGGCGCAGGAAACATTCATTGCCGCCTGGCAACAACTGGCGACCCTGCGCGAACCGCACAAGCTGCGCTCCTGGCTCTGTGGAATCGCGCGCCATCGGATTTGCGATGTGCTGGAAAAACAGGGTCGCGAGCCAAGCCACGCCGCCGAGCCGCTGGATGCCGCCCATGAATCGCCCGCGCCCGGTTTGCCGCCGCACGACCTGGCCATCGGCAAGGAAGAGGAAGCAATTTTATGGCGGTCCATCGAACGCATTCCCGAAACCTACCGCGAACCGCTGATTCTGTTCTATCGTGAGCATCAATCCATCGAAACTGTCGCCGCTAATCTGGAATTGAGTGAGGACGCGGTGAAGCAACGGCTGTCGCGCGGCCGGAAATTGTTGCATGAACAGGTGTTGGCATTTGTGGAAGGCGCGCTGGCGCGGACCAACCCGGGGCAAGCCTTTACCCTTGGGGTCCTCGCGGCGTTGCCCATCACGCTCGCCTCTTCCGCCAAGGCCGCCGCCATCGCCGCTGCCGCCGCCAAAGGAGGCGCGTCAGTGACAGGCACCGGTTTCATTTCCATCGTGTTCGGCGTGTTGACCGGCCCGGCGCTGGGATTCCTGTCCGGCTTCCTGGGCTGGCGCGAATCGTTGAAGAATACCCGAACCTCAGACGAACGAGCCCTGGTCAAGCGTTTCGGCCTCGTCATACTCGCGGCCGGCATTTTGTTTTTTGCCGTGTGCTCGTTGTTCACCGGCATTTTGGCTCCGCGGCTGTGGGAGCATCACCCGGCGCTCGCCCTCGCGCTCGTCTGGGCGATCGCGCTGGCCTGGGCTGTTTTCGCATTTGGTTATTCATGGCGATATCAACGCCGGATGCGACAACTGCGTGAAGAGGCACGGCAGCAGCATCCGGAATTGTTCGGCGATGAATCATCGCCGGCATGGGGATACCGCAGTCGCGCCACGCTGTTTGGCCTGCCGCTGGTTCATTGGCGCTCGTTCAGCCGGGTCCGGCGGCCGGGTGAAAAAATTCAACCCGCCATCGGCTGGATTGCCTGCGGCGAAAGGGCATATGGAATTCTATATGCCAGCGGCGGAGTTGCCGTGGGCGGCATCGCCACCGGCGCCGTGAGTATCGGGCTGCTTTCATTTGGCGGAATCAGCATCGGGCTGCTGGCGTTTGGCGGTTTTTCCATCGGCGCGATTGCGCTGGGCGGCGGGGCCATCGGCTGGATTGCCACCGGTGGCCTGGCGCTCGGCTGGCACGCCGCGCTGGGCGGCATGGTCGCCGCGCACGAACTGGCGTGCGGCGGCGCGGCGCTGGGCAATCATGTAAACGATGCAGTTGCCCGGGACTTTTTCGCGCGCCATCGCTGGCTCGACTTCACCCAGGCCGGACCGCGCAATTTGTTTTGGCTGCTTTGCTTCGGGCCGATGTTTGTTCAGATGCTGATTTGGGCCTGGTTTCGGCGCAAAACGGCGAAGCGCACGGCCGCCGGCGCCTGACCCCGCCGCCTGGCCCGTGCTCCATCAACCACGGATGGACCCCGATGAACCCGGAAGCCTTCTCGGCCTCGATCGGAGAGAAGGTGGCGCGGCCGGACGAGGTCTCGATGATTTTTTTGAGCCACTGGGACACAGAGTTCGGCGCGTGAAGCTCACGGCAATCTGACCCGATAGAATTGTTGCGGCACATTCATCGGCAAACCGTTCGTGACGACGCAATTCCCCGATAAACCAAATTGATTCGTCGCCACGCGCGACCATTGGGACATCGGCAAGCTCACGTCGGCCGTCGCCACGAGATAATTCGTGCCGCCCACGGGGCCGTTGCCGCCGGTGAAGACCAGGCTGGTTCCCGCACTGGCCAGCGTCAACGTGGGCAGCCGGCTGCCGTATTCGAATGCGCCCAAATCGGGCGCCGCTCCGACATAGGCAAAGCCAACATTCGTGCCCGCATCCACGAGATCGCTGCTGCTGACGAGCTGGGCGAAGGCGATGTAAGGCAGGTCGCCGTTCGCCTGACGAGGCAACGTCAGCAATGATTCGTCGAGCGACATGAAATCATTGCTGCTCACGGTTACCGGCAACGTGAAATAGTTGAAAGCCGCGTCGCTGCGGTTGGTATCCAGCCAGGTCACGCGGTTGGTGCCGGAATAAATGAACCCCAGATTATTGCGCAGGTAATGGTTGAAGCCCGGCGTGTCGTTGGTGCGGCTGACGTTGTTGGTGTTGCAGACCATGTTGTAATCCGTGCTGTTCCGGAACGCCGTGTCGTTGATGAAATCCAGGCCGTCCGGATGAAAGTTCGCGTAGAAACCGTTCGCGCCATTGCCCACCGACAGGCAGAAGCGCGTGACATGGCGCGGCGGGGGAATCGGATAGGACTTGGCCGATGAACCGACGCCGAAGCCGCCCGACTTGAACCCGTTGGCATTGCCGCCGGTCGGGTTGCCGTTCGTGAAATAACCGTTGTAAAACGACCAGCAGTTCTCGATCACCGCCCGGGCATAACAATGGATGAGGTCATAACCATCGTCGCTGTTGTTCCAAGCGCGACAGCCGCTGACGACGTTGCTCACGCCGGTGCTGTGGCTGGCGTGAATCCCGAAGCCGTCGATGTTTCCATAGGAATTGGCATTGATGCCCGTGTTGTTCCAGGCATCGCAATTCAGCACCAGGTTGCTCGCGCCATCCGTGAGATAAAATCCGATGCCATGGCCATCGTGCATCCGAAGCATCTCGAAGCGGTTCATGCTTCCCCCGTTGACCCGAAAACATTCCGACTGCGTGCCCGCGTTCGTGATGACGATCGGCACACCCACCACATCGAACCCCTTGAAAACGCAACGGTTGGCGCTGACCTGGAAGGCCGTCACCCGATTGGTCGGCGGGTCCGGGTGCACGGCGGAAAAATCAAAGACCGGCAATTCCCCCGGGTAGGCAAGGTAACTGATTCCGCTCTTGTTGATGTCATTGACCACTTTCCACGGCAGATTGGTCGCCGAGAGATTCGCAGTATTGAGGAGGTAAGTGCCGCCGCGCAAATAAACCGCGTCGCCGTCAGACGCCGCCGATTGCGCGCGCATGATGGTGGCAAACGGCGCGTTGCTGGAGCCGGCGTTCGTATCCAGGCCGTTCGTCGCCACAAACCAGGTCGCGCCGAAGCCCTCGTGGGCCGTCTCCAATGACAGGACTGCCAGGACCAACACACACCGAGTCCGATGAATTTGAAACCAAGTCATTTTGTGTTTCCCCACGGAATCCTTTGAGGCTACCACGGAATCTGTATTTCACAACGAACGCGAAGGTCGGATAAACATCCTATGCCAGCTGAAATGCCGCCGGGCTGACCTTTCACCAGCCTTGCCGTGGCAAGCTGCGTTTCTGCGACTACGAATAATTCTCCATGCCGGCGCAGGTGCAGACCGGGTTGCGGTCGCCGTGGACGTTGTCCACGCGGCCGACGGCGGGCCAGAATTTGTAGTCGCGTAAGCCCGGCACCGGGAACGCCGCCGTTTCGCGCGGGTAAGGCCGGTTCCAGTTGTCCGACGCAATCATGTCTGCCGTGTGCGGCGCGTTCTTGAGCAGGTTGTCCTGCCGGTCCGCCGCACCGGATTCAATGGCCGTCATCTCCGCGTGAATGGCAATCATCGCGTCGCAAAAACGATCCAGTTCGGCCTTCGATTCGCTCTCCGTCGGCTCAACCATCAGCGTGCCGGCCACCGGCCAGGACAGCGTCGGCGCGTGAAAGCCGTAATCCATCAGCCGTTTGGCCACGTCCTCGGCGGTGACGCTCTTGAATGCGCGCAAATCGAGGATGCACTCGTGCGCCACCAGGTTGCCGTGGCCGCGGTAAAGCGTCGGGAAATGGTTCTCCAGCCGTTTGGCGATGTAGTTCGCGTTCAAGATGGCGAACTGCGTGGCCTCAGTCAGTCCCTCCGGTCCCATCGCCGCAATGTAGGCCCAGGAAATCGGCAGGATGCCCGCGCTGCCCCACGGAGCACCTGCCACCGGGCCGATTCGGGTAGGGCGCGCAGTCCCTTGCGCGCCGCTCGCTTCGATGTCGTCGGACGGCGCGCACGGAGTGACGCGCCCTACCAATCTCGACGTGAAAACCGGATGGCTCGGCAGAAGGGGAACCAGGTGTTTCGCCACTCCGATTGGCCCCACTCCCGGCCCGCCACCGCCGTGTGGAATGCAAAACGTCTTGTGCAAGTTCAAATGGCAGACGTCCGCGCCAATGTGGCCGGGGCTGGTCAAACCGACCTGCGCGTTCATGTTCGCGCCGTCCATGTAAACCTGCCCGCCATGGGCATGGACGATTTCGCAAATCTCCTTGATTGTTTCCTCGAACACGCCATGGGTGGACGGATAGGTGACCATCAGGCACGCCAGGTCCTGCTGGTGCGCTTCGGCTTTCGCGCGCAAATCCGCCACGTCAATGTTGCCACGCGAGTCGCAGGCGACAGGTACGACTTTCATGCCGGCCATCACCGCACTCGCTGGATTAGTCCCGTGCGCCGAGGATGGAATCAGGCACGCCGTCCGGTGAGACTCATTGCGCGATTCGTGCCAGGCCCGAATCACGAGCAGCCCGGTGTATTCGCCCTGGGAACCGGCGTTGGGCTGGAGCGAAATGCCGGCAAACCCGGTGATTTCCGCCAGCCAGTCTTCGAGGTGATGAAACAAAACCTGGTAGCCGCGCGCCTGTTTCAGCGGCGCAAACGGATGCAGCTTCGCAAACTCCGGCCACGAAACCGGCAGCATCTCAAAGGCAGCGTTCAGCTTCATCGTGCAGGAGCCCAGCGGAATCATCGAGGCCGTCAACGACAGGTCGCGCGATTCCAGCCGCTTGATATAGCGGAGCATTTCCGTTTCGCTGTGATACGAGTTGAAAACCTTGTGGCTCAGAAACGCGGAGTGACGGGTGACGGGTGACGAGTGACAGGAAGACGCCAGGTCCTCCAGCGTGAACCCGATGGCCTTGTTACCTTTGAAAACCTGCCAGATTTCGACCACATCACTTTCCCCGGTCGTTTCGTCGAGCGAAATGCCCAGCGTGTGGTCGTCGATCAACCGGAAATTCATCCCATGCGCCTCGGCGGTTTTCAAAACATCCGCCGCTGGTTCTTTGCCCAACCCGATGCGGATCGTGTCAAAGCGCGGCGCCGCCGCAACCGGGAAGCCCAGCTTTTCCAGGCCCGCGGCCAGGATTCCGGTCAACGCCTGGATCCGCTGGGCGATTTTTCTTAAACCATCCGGCCCGTGATAAACGGCATACATTGAAGCCATGTTGGCCAGCAACGCCTGCGCCGTGCAGATGTTGCTGGTGGCCTTTTCGCGCCGGATATGCTGCTCGCGCGTCTGCAATGCCAGCCGCAGCGCCGGTTTGCCGCGGGAATCCTTTGAAACCCCCACGATGCGTCCAGGCAGGCTCCGTTTGAACCGGTCACGCGTGGCGAAAAAAGCCGCGTGCGGCCCGCCATAGCCCATCGGCACCCCGAAGCGCTGCGCGCTGCCAACGGCAATGTCCGCACCAAATTCGCCCGGCGGTTTCAACAAAGTCAGCGCCAGCAAATCCGTCGTCACGGTGACCAGCGCACCCGTCGCGTGCGCCTGTTCCACGAACGGTGCCAGGTCGGGGATGGCACCAAAGGTATCGGGATATTGCACCAGTGCGCCGCATACCCGGTCGGTGAACTTGAAATTTTCCTGACTGCCAACGACCACCTCGATGCCGAGCGCCCGGGCGCGCGTGCGGACGACCTCGATGTTTTGCGGATGGCAGGTTTCGGCAACGAAAAAAATATTCCGTCCGTCCTGGAGCGCATGACACATCGTCATGGCCTCGGCACAAGCGGTGGCCTCGTCGAGCAGCGAGGCGTTGGCGATATCCAGACCGGTGAGGTCGGCCACCATCGTCTGGAAATTCAGGAGCGCTTCGAGGCGGCCCTGGGAAATTTCCGCCTGGTAGGGCGTGTACTGCGTGTACCAGCCGGGATTTTCCAGGACGTTGCGCTGGATGACCGCGGGCGTGATGCAATCGTAATAGCCCATGCCGATGAACGAACGGCACACCTGGTTTT
>CAYPSF010000007.1:0-56600 GCA_964413165.1 uncultured Bifidobacteriaceae bacterium | reverse complement strand
TTTCTTTCGGCCGGCTAAGGATTTTGCCGGGGAAATATGGTCGTGGTGCTTGCGCACCGGCGCAGTTTGTAGCGACAAGGACGCCGTGCTGCTGCGGCCTCGCCCGCGTTCAGCGGACGGAACAACCATGATTGCCCGAGCTGTGCCGCCGCACGCGGCACGGTCATCGCAGCGCGATGACCCTACGACAAAATCGAACTGGGCTGTTGGGTAGTGCCTTAATTTGAATTGGTATAGGAACCCGAAGGCTGCAATGGGGCCATAGCATTTGTTGGTGCTGCACCATTCATGTTCCATGTCGTTATGGTGGTAAGGCTATTCCCATTGTTTGATGGCGCTGCCCCGGAATGCAGCTTAGACATCTGAATTTTATCCTGAATTGCCATGCAAATTAAAACCGCAAGGGCCAGCCCAAAAACTATCATTATCAAAATTGCCAGTTTAACCCTGAGTCTGTCCTCGGGTGAGATTGGTGAATTCGGATCATGTTCCATAAAAATAGAGGTTTAATTTGAAACCTTGAATTTGTCCAGATTCAATGGAATCATAGTCTTGTCGTGTTTGGGGTGGTTAGATGGGGGTGTGAGGAATCGCACCTCATGCTGCCGTGGATGTATAGCCCGGCGCAGCACTAGCCACCCCAATTTTTACAAAATACTCACCAAATATTGTAATTCTTTTTGATACCGGGTTGCCGACGAATTCACCTGCAATCGCTTTCCCTCGACAGTGTGGAAGCTTCCGACTTGAAGTTTTGAGATTGGGATGCTTTTCGCCCCGCTAATTCGCCCCGTAGAAACGAAATCCGCATGACGCCAGCAATGGCCGCTGGCGTTGAAAATAGTCATTGGACGGTTGCCGAACTGGTTGAACGTTGCGGGGAATAAATATGCTCGGACAGCACACCCACAAGCGGAGTGCCCGATTTAAGTACAAGGGCTTTACGGTCATTTTGCATGTCCTTGCCTATCGGGATATAGATGACGAATTTTTTAATTCATGTGTATCCGATTGGGTGCGAAGTCAGGGCCGAAAGAAAATTAAATGCGACATGGAAATCACCTTCCCGACGTTATATGGGGCATGATGCAACGGATGAAAAAACGCCACTTAGATTTGGACAGAGTAATCGCCGGGTTTCCGGACTTATTTAAAACGGCTGTTATTTTACCGGCTGGAGTTTTTTCAATCCAGAACGGTTTAAATTGCTTTCCCATGTAAATGCAGGAAAGTCAAAAAATGACCAAACAGGATTATCTGGCGCGGTTGCAAGTGACCGTTCAGCAGTTGCACAACTGCGGGGCTGTTTGGCTTGAATCCGTGCCTGTCCGCGAAGTCTTTAACGGCAAAACCATCTGGCAAGGCGAAGTTGAAGTTTTCGATCTAAATGGACACCCAAAGGCCAAGCGGGCTTATGGCTGGTCGCACCCAGAAGGGCCGGACGACAGAGGCGAACGGTTTGTGACCGTATTGGAGATTCCTCCAGTGGATTCACCACAAACGGCTGTAAAAATGTCAATTTATAGCGACATCAAGAAAGGCGTAAAATGAGCGAAAAAATAACTATGAAGTCGGGCAATAAGGGGCTGACAGTTGCACTGAATTTCTTTCCATTGGTGCCATTTGATGAATTTGACTCAGTGATGGCGCGTTTGTGGATGAAGGGCCAGGTTACCAATGCAGACACGAAACAGGTGAAAAAATTCAATGACGCCGGAGAACTTGTCACCATACTCGGAAAGTGGAACGCTGAAAAATTTCGGGAACGGAAAGCCAATCTTAAGAAGTAAAATCCAAATTAAGGCACTACCGGCTGTTGCCCATGCTTGCGTTGTGTGATGTTATTGGTAAAGTGCGGCATCGAACCGCGCCGTTCATTTTTGGACTTAAAAAAGGAAATCGCTTGGGTTTGGCTGGCTCTGCTCGTGGCTTGGTTTACCCTCTGTTTCCGTTTGGGGAGTCTGCCGTTGCTGCAGCCGGACGAGGGGAGAAATGCCGAGGTCGCGCGCGAAATGAAGGAGTCGGGCGCGTGGCTGGTGCCCACTTATAACGGGGTGGATTACCTGGACAAGCCGGCGTTCTACTTCAAGGCCGTGGCGCTTTCGCTGGCCGCCTTTGGCGACAACGAAACTGCCGCGCGCATCCCGTCCGCCGCGTTTGGCCTGGCGCTGGTGGCCCTTACCTTTGCGTTCGTCCGGAAAATCCACGGGGCCCGGTGCGGCGTGCTGGCCGCCAGCGTCGTCGCCACCATGCCGATGTTCATGATGTTTGCGCGCACGGTCATCTTTGATATGGCCCTCGCCTTCTTTGTCTGCGGCGCGATCTTTGCCGGTTACCTGGCGGAGGAAACCGAGGGCCGGTCGCGGCGCAACTGGTACCTGCTCGGGTCCGCGGCGGCGGGTCTTGCGACGCTGGTGAAAGGGCCGGTGGGTTTCCTGATTCCCGCGCTGGTGCTGCTCGTTTTCAACCGGGTGGAAGGCCGGCGCGGCGTGTGGCGGCGCCTGCTGTCGCCGCTGAACCTGCTGGTGTTCTTTGGCCTCACCCTTCCATGGTTCGTGGGGCTTTGCCTCGCACACCCGGACTTCCTCCAATACGGGCTGGTGGAGGAATCTTTTCACCGGTTTACCACGTCGAAAACCTTTCAGCGGTCCGAGCCGTTTTATTTTTATCTGCTCATCGTTGCCGCGACGTTTCTGCCCTGGAGTCTGCTCCTGCCGGAAGCGGCCCTGGTGACCTGGAAGGAACGCTGGGCGCGGAACCGCGCGGACCGCCTCTGCCTGATCTGGTCGGCGGTGGTGGTGGTGTTTTTCTCCATCTCCCGGTCAAAACTGCCGGGTTACATCCTGAGCGTGACCGTCGCCAACGGCATCCTGGTGGCCCGGTTGTTCGCTGCGGCGTTGGCGAACCCAACCGGCCGACCGGCCCGGCTGGTGGGGCGGGCGACGCTGGCTTTCGCCGTGGTTTGCGCGGTGCTGGCGGGGTCGCTGGCGGTGATTCTGCATCTGTCGGAGTTGCCCGCGCTGGCCCGGCCGTTGCGCATCCCGGTGGCTGATGCGGTACGGCTTGGCCGGGTGGCGGTGCCGCTGGCAATTGCCTTCGCGGTATTCGGTGTCTTCGGGCTGGTGGCCAGTTGCCGGCGAAGCGCCGCGCTTTGTTTCCTTTGCCTGGCGCTCTTCCTTCCGTTGACGGCGAATGCGGGCCTCGGGGTGATTGATGTGATTTTCGGCGCGAAATCCGGCCGGCACATTGCTGACCGGCTGGCAACGGTGCCGGTGGGGACCGAGTTGGTCTGCCTGGACTGTTTCCCGAACGGGGTGCCGTTTTATCTTCGCCGCACCGTAACGCTGGTCTCCCGCGATGGCGGCGAACTGACGAGCAATTACGTCATCTATTCCCTGAAGAAAACATCGCAGTGGCCGGAATCAATCGTGCCGCTGGCGGACTTTGACGCCTGGCTGGCGTCCCAAAAAAAACCGGTTTACCTGATCGTCCGCCCGTCGAACCGTAATAAACTGGAAACCATCGCGGCCGCCCGGGGCGCCACAGTCCAATCCCTGGCCGCTGATTTTTGGGGCGCTGAATTGCCGGCCCCGGGAGGTCCCTGATTTATGTGTGGCATCTGCGGCAACGTCGCCTTTTCCAACCTCACCTCGCCGGAGGCCACCCGGCTCCGGGTGAAAGCGATGCTCCGGTCCTTGTCGCACCGCGGCCCGGATGCCGTCGGCCGGGCGGATACCGAGATGGCGATCATGGGCGCGACCCGGCTCGCCATCCGCGGTCTGGATGAGGACGTCAATCAGCCGATGATTGACGAGGAGCACCGCATCATCGCGGTCTGCAACGGGGAGATTGACAATCATCAGGAGTTGCGGAAATGGCTGGCCGAGCGTGGCCGCCCGGTGCTCCGCAAAACGGACGTGGCGGTGATCCCCGGCCTGTATCTCGAACTGGGCGAATCGTTCGTGAGCCGCCTGGTCGGGGCGTTCGCCATTGCGGTGTGGGATGCCCGCAACCGGCGCCTGACCCTGGCGCGCGACCGGGCGGGGGAGCGTCCGCTGTTCTTTGCGCGAAATAAAAATGAGGTCATTTTCGCCACCGAAATCGCCGCCCTGACGGCGCACAATCGCTTGCCGGTCAACCTGGATCAAAAGGCGCTGCGCAAATACCTTCAGTTCGGGATTTTCCCTTCGCCTGACACGCCGTTTGGTGAAATCCGGAAAGTCGCACCCGGCGAGTTGATCCAGCTCGACACCGGCGGCGTTCGCCACAAGACCTACTGGCGCTGGCAAAACACGGAGACGGCCAAAAAGCCACCGTCGCTCGAAACCTTCGATCAAACGTTCCGCGCCGCCGTCCGCCGCCAGAGCGACGTGGACGTGGACTTCGGCGTTTTCCTGAGCGGCGGCATTGATTCATCGCTGGTTTCGGCTGTGGTCCGGTCGCTGCATCCGACTCGTCCGTTGAAGGCCTACACCCTGCGTTTTGAGGAGCAGTCGTTTGATGAGGGCCACTTTGCGGCAGCGGTGGCGTGGAAGTTGAAGATGGACCTGGTGACCGTGTGGGTCAAACCCGGCGACATGCGGGACGGGTTGAAGACGCTCGTCCATCTGGTGGGCGAACCTTTGGCCGATCCGGCCTGGATACCGGCGGCGTTGCTGGCCCGGCGCGCCGCCCAGGACGTCAAACTGGCGCTGGTCGGCGAGGGCGCGGATGAGTTGTTCGGCGGCTACCCGACTTACATCGGCGCGGGCCTGGCCGAGCGGTTTGCCCGGCTGCCGGTCTGGCTCAAATCCATCAGCCTGCGCGCGGTGGAAGCGCTGCCGGCCAGCGATAAAAAGGTGACGATTTCCTTCCTGCTTAAGCGTTTCATGCAGGGCGCGGAATTGAGCGGCATGGCGCGGCACCGTCTCTGGGTTTCCAACCTCCCGCCGGTGCTGATGCGGCGGCTGGGGGTGGCGCCGATGGACCTGGAGGGCGGCGATTCCGGCGGCGGCGAATTGCTGGACCGGGTGCAACGCTGGGATCTGGAGACGCCGCTGGCCGAGGGATTGTTGACCAAAGCCGATCGCGCGAGCATGAGCTCGGCGCTGGAACTGCGCGCGCCATTCCTGGACGAAGCAGTGATGGAATTCGCGCAATCGCTTCCGATTAAGGACCGGGTGCGGGGATTCAAAACGAAGGTGTTTCTGAAGCGCTACGCGCTGCGCTACCTGCCAGGGGAAATTGTGCGCCGGCGTAAACGCGGCCTCTCGGTGCCCATCAGCCGTTGGCTGCGCGGTCCGCTGAAGGAATGGGCGTCGGCTACCCTCGAAAATGGCCGGCTGGAGCGGGCGGGGATCAATTTGTCCGCCGCCAAAGATTTGTTCTCCGAACATTGCAGCCGCAAAGCCGACCATGCCCGGGCCCTCTGGACCCTGCTCGTGCTCGGTGAATGGCTGGAGTGGGTGGCCGCGGAAACCACTTCGCTGGCCAGTGAAATTGGCAAAAAACCGGAGGCCGGCTGAGACGGCCCTGCTCCGGGGCGCGGGCGGCGGAATATTTTGGGGTGGAAAACCTCCGATAATTCGAGTATGAATTTTTGCAATTCAGCGGATTTTTCCGTGCCCGGCATCCGGCTTGAATTTAAAATGTGCCGGCGGTTTCTGATTAACTATGCAAAATCAAACAGCCTACCCGTTGTCGATCGTGATTCCGATCTACAACGAGGAAGCGATGCTTCCTGCCCTGTTCGGGGAACTGGAAAGGACCTGCACGGAACTGCTCAGGCCACATGGCCCGGTCGAAATGGTTTTCGTCAATGACGGCAGCAAAGACAAAAGCTGGGACATGATCCAGGCCTATTGCCGCAGCCATCCCGGCTGCGTGGGTGTCAACCTCTCCCGCAATTTCGGCCATCAGCTTGCCCTGGTCGCCGGTCTCGAAACGGCACGGGGCGACATGGTGGTATCTATGGACGCCGACCTGCAGGACCCGCCGTCGGTGATTTTGGAAATGATCGCGGCCTGCCGCCGGGGCTACGACGTGGTTTATGGCACCCGCCGCGAGCGCGGGGCGGAAACCCTGACGAAACGCCTGACCGCCCACATCTTTTATTTCCTGATCGAGAAACTCAGCGGCACGCCCATCCCGCACAACACCGCCGATTTCCGGCTGATGAGCCGCCGGGCGCTCACCGAATTGTCGCGCCTGCGCGAAATGCACCGTTTTCTCCGGGGATTGGTGCCCTGGATCGGGTTTCCCCAGACCCAGGTTTTTTACGACCGGGCTGACCGGACCGCCGGCGAGACGCACTATCCGATGCGCAAAATGCTGCGGTTTGCCTTTGATGGCATCGCCTCCATGTCCGCCATGCCGTTGCGGCTCGCGTATGTCCTGTCGCTGCTGCTGTTCGGCATTTTTGTCAGCTACATCATTTACGTCTTTTTCAACCACTTCTTCCGCGGCACTGAACTGGTGCCCGGCTGGACATCTATCATGTCCGCCATCACGATTTTCGGCACGATTCAACTGCTGTTGTTTGGCGTGTTCGGTGAATACCTGGGCCGGATCTACGAACAGTCCAAGAACCGGCCGCTCTTCATCATCCAGGAAATCGTGCAGTCCGGAACGGAAACCCCGGCGGCGCCGGTCAAAAACTGAATGCCCGCCTTCCTGCGCAACCTTAACCCGACGCGGCTCGCGATTTTCCTCCTCCTGGCCGTCCTCGTTTATCGCTTGTGGTTTGTAACCCGGATGGGGCTGGTGGCCGACGAGGCCTACTACTGGCTCTGGTCCAAACACCTGGCGGCTTCGTATCGGGACAAGGGGCCGGCCGTCGCGTGGACCATCGCGCTGGGGACCAAAATGTTCGGCGATACGGTGTTCGGCATCCGGTTCTTTGCCGTGTTGCTGAGTGTCGGCGTGGGCGGGCTCATTTTCGTCATGGCCCGCCGGCTTTACGACGAGCGCATCGCCTTGTGGTGCCTGCTGGTGGCGCTGGTGATGCCCATCCTGGCAGTCGGCTCAATCCTGATGACCATCGATTCGTTGAGCGTGTTTTTCTGGGCACTGGCCGTCCTCATCTTTTGGAACGCCCTGCACAATGGCCGGACGATCACCTGGTTCTGGCTGGGGCTGGTCATCGGCGCCGGGTTCCTGGCCAAGTTCACCAACGGCGTGCAACTGGCCTGCATCGGCCTGTTTTTGCTGTGGTCGAAGGAACATCGGCCGCTGCTGTTCAGCCGCAAAACCGTGCTCATGGTCGCGGCCTTCAGCCTCGCCAGCACGCCGATCCTTTGGTGGAACATCCAGACCGGCTGGGTCCACGCCATGGCGCTGCATTCGCGCAGCGGTGTGACCGACTCGTTTCATATCCGCCCGTCCCAGTTGTTCCGGTTTCTCGGCGAACAACTCGGAGTGATGTCGCCGCTGTTCGGCATCGGCATCGCGGTGGCGGCTGTGGCGCTGTTGCTGAAGCGGGGCGGGGATTTGCGGACGCGCTTTTTGTTGAGCCAGTTTGTGCCCATCTACGGCCTGTTCCTGTTTTTCAGCCTCAACAGCGCCGGCCACGCCAACTGGACAGTGCCGGCCCTGTTCACGGGCATCATCTTTACCGTGTTTTATTGGCGGGACCTGGTGGCGCGCTGCCCGGCCTGGCGCGTGGGCATCGGCACCGCTTTCGGCATCGCGTTGCTCATGACGCTCGTCATGCACAACACGGAAATCCTGCATCTACCCCAGCGGCTGGACCCGTTGTTTCGCGCGCAGGGCTGGCCGGATTTTGCCGCGCACGTGCAAAAGGCCCGCGAGGCCAACCGGGCCAACGTGCTGGTGGGTAACAGTTATGGGTCGGCCAGCCTGATGTCGTTTTATTTGCCGGATCAGCCGGTCACTTATATGGCGCCCGCGCCCTACGGGAGCTCGCAATTCACGCTCTGGCCGACGTATCAGGTGACGGCGGACACCCGGGCGTTATACATCGCCTCGGACACGCGGCCGGCGCCAAAGACCTTGCAGGAGCAATTCAACCGGATCGAACTGGTGGATGATTTCTGGTCGCAGCATCATGGCCGCCCCATGAACCGCGTGTGCATTTATCTTTGCACGCGGGAGTGAAGCGGATGTTCAGCTTCATCCGGTGATGGACCACCAATGGCAGTCATGGTTTTGCGTGGGAACCGGTCGATGATTCTCCCTCTCCGCTCCATCGGATGGAGGGGAGAGGGCCGGGGTGAGGTGAGGTTCGGCGCAGTTGGCCTCGGATGTTTACGGGATCAAAAATCAATTTGCTGGCCCCAGATGATGACGCGCCGGCAGGGCGGGGGATTGGGCAGCTTTTGCCGGAAGTTCAGTTTCATCCCGAAATTGCCCCGCTCGCGCCAGCCGAAATAAAATTCGAACCGGTGCCGTTTGTAGTCGATGAAAGGAAGGTACACGATCCGGCGCCGGGTGACGGCAAAGTTCCAGCCGCCGTTCGGATTGCCGGGCAGGAGGGGATAGACCCCGGACCGCACGGTTTCCTTGTCCGCCACCCCGATCACATAATTGCTGAAATTTTCGAAGGGGTTGCGCATATACCACATGAAATTCCGGCCGGAGCCGTTCGGACGGTACCAGTCGGGGGCGCGCGGCTCGTCAATGTTTCCAAACCACCAGAAGGGGTTGATCTTGTTGTAAAAATGGATTGGTGGAAGATTGGTGCGCGGCACCATGACGATGCTGTGCCAGTGGGGTTTGGCCCCGAGCGGATCGGGCGGCGTTTGATTGGAAGCGGCCGGACAGCAATTGGCGGCCAATGACAGGCCAGCGAGGAGCAGCACCAGTGCAATCCGGGTTCGCAGAGCGTGTTCTAAAAATCGCGTTGGGCACCCACGCTTCAGAGACCGCTGCAAAACTGGAGCGCCGAGCACCGTCTCGGCATAACGCGATAGATTCCCATCGTGCCGAGACGGTGCTCGGCGCTCCGATTGCTGACGGGGTGGGTTTTGCAGGGGTCTCTGAAGCGGGTCAGGTTCTTCGGACATGCTAAAGCGTGGACACCCAACTTTGGGTTCGTCCTTTGTTTGCAACCTGGCCATGCGAGTTGATTGCCGGAAGTATGACGGCCAGCTCGCGAGGCGGCAATTCCAATAGGATAGGATGCGGAAACCGGGAGCGGTGGTGTATCTCGCTACGATTCTTGTCCGGGGACTGGAAAGTCCCCGAATCCCGCCATGCGGGGCTGGAAAGCCTGCGCCACGTAGCGCGGACAGTCCTGTCCGCGGGTTCAGGCGACTTTCCAGTCGCCGAGTGCTCCGACGGCTGTTTCCAGCTGCCTCATTCTCCTTTTTAGCAGTTTTTAATGGGTTTCCGCTAAACTTCCGCCTTTCATTTTGCCTGAAATTTTTTACGCTGTTGGCTAATGAAAGGCATTATTCTCGCGGGTGGCGCCGGGTCCCGGCTCTTTCCGCTCACGCGGGTTGCCAGCAAACAGCTGCAGCCCGTCTATGACAAGCCCATGGTGTATTACCCGCTGACGACGCTCATCGAGGGCGGCATCCGCGAGTTGTGCGTCATTTCCACGCCGCAGGACCTGCCGCGGTTCATCCAGTTGCTCGGCGACGGCAAGGCCTGGGGGCTGACCATCGAGTACCGCGAACAACTGAAGCCGGCCGGCATCGCCCAGGCCTTTCTCATTGCCGAATCGTTCATCGGCAAGGAGAACGTCACCTTGATCCTCGGCGACAACGTGTTTTACGGCAGCGACACGTTCCATCGCGCCTTTGCCGAGTTTAAATCGGGCGCTACCATTTTCGGTTACCACGTCAACGACCCGGAACGTTACGGCGTGGTGGAGTTCGACGCCCAGGGCCAGGCAATTTCCATCGAGGAGAAGCCGAAGACGCCCCGGAGCAATTACGCCGTGCCGGGGCTTTACCTGTTTGACAACAGCGTCGTGGCGACCACCAAGGCGCTCAAACCGTCGGCGCGCGGGGAACTGGAAATCACGGACGTGAACGTGGCGTATCTGCGGCGCGGCGAGTTGCGGGTGCACCGGCTGAGCCGCGGCTTTGCGTGGCTGGACGCCGGCACGAGCAGCAGCCTGCACGAGGCGTCGGCCTACGTGCAGACCATCGAGAAACGCGCCGGCGTCAAAATCGGCTGCCCGGAGGAGGCGTCGTTCCGCGCCGGGTTCCTGTCGCTGGCGCAGCTGGAGGTACTGACTGGCAAAATGCCGCAGTGCGAATATCGCGAGTACCTGGACGGGGTGGTGGCGGAGGCCAAACGCCTGAAGGAAGAAAAATGATACTGCTTCTCGGCGCATCGGGTTACATCGGCGAGGCGTTCGCGCAGGAACTTCAGCGGCGCGGACAAAAGTTCATTCCCTTGTCCCGCCGGGAGACGGATTACACCCGTTTCGACGTGCTGCTGAAATTTCTCCAGGCCCATCCGCCGGAGTTTGTCATCAACGCGGCCGGTTACACCGGCAAACCGAACGTGGACGCCTGTGAAGTCGCCCGGGCCGACACGCTGGCGGGCAACACGTTGCTGCCGCAAACCATCGCCCACGCCTGCGCCCTCGCCGGCATTCCGTGGGGCCTTGTTTCGTCCGGGTGCATTTATTCCGGCGCCAAGGTCACCCAGGGCGGCCGGACCCGCGCGGAAAAGGACCTGACCCGGCCCGAATTGCGCGCGCTGGCCGAAAAATCGCCGGAGGCGATCCACGGTTTTGCCGAGGCCGACGCGCCGAATTTTTCGTTTCGCGACGGCCCGTGCAGCTTTTACAGCGGCACGAAGGCGTTGGGCGAGGAAGCCATTGCGGGCATCGGCCAGAGTTACGTCTGGCGCTTGCGGATCCCCTTCGATGAACTGGACGGGGCGCGCAATTACCTCAGCAAGGTGCAGCGTTATTCCAAGGTCTATGACAACGTGAATTCGATTTCCCACCGCGCCGATTACGTGAAGGCGTGCCTTGATTTGTGGCAGCTGCGCGCGCCCTTCGGCACCTATAACGTCACCAACCCGGGCTGGGTGCGGACGCGGCAGGTGGTGGAATGGATCGAGAAAATTTTGAAGCCGGGCCGGAAGTTTGAGTACTGGCACGATGACGCGGAGTTTTACCGCGTCGCCGCCAAAACCCCGCGCTCCAATTGCGTGATGGATGTTTCCAAACTGCTGGCCACCGGCGTGAAAATCCGCCCGGTCACCGAAGCCATCGAGGATTCCTTGAAAAACTGGAAACCGGAGAAATGAACAACCAAGCAACCAGGGAACCAAGTTTAAAGTTGGAGATTCCGGATTGGAAACGGGTTTGCGTTTCTGAGGATGTTGAGCTTCTGGCAAGGACAGTTGTGGATGCTGCGTTTGCGGTCCGTAAAGAGCTTGGGCCGGGCTTGTTGGAGAGTGCATACGAAGCGTGTTTGAGTCACGAACTGCGGATACGTGGTGTAAATCATCAGTTACAACTGCCCGTGCCGCTAAACTATGAGGGAATTCGCGTCGAGATTGGTTACCGTGCGGATGTAATCGTGGAAGAAAAGCTTCTGGTCGAATTGAAAGCGATAGATCAGTTGTTGCCGATTCATACTGCACAAGTGATCACCTATTTGCGTCTCAATAAATTTAAGCTTGGCTTGCTTATCAACTTCAACGAAATCCTTATCAAGCATGGAATCCATCGGGTTTTGAATGTGCCACGATCATTGGCGGAAACATTAACTTAGTTCCTTTGTTGCTTGGTTGTTCAATTTATGAACCTACTCATTACCGGCGGCGCGGGCTTTATCGGCTCCAACCTGGTCCACCATGTCATTGACCGTGGTGAAATCACCAAACTCGTCAACCTGGACTGCCTGACGTATGCCGGGCACCTGGAAAACCTGGAAAAGGTTGCCCGGCACCCGAAATACGTCTTTGAAAAGGTGGACTTGCGCGACAAATCCGCCGTGGTGCGCGTCGTCGAAAAACACGACATCACCCACGTCATGCACCTCGCGGCGGAATCACACGTGGACCGTTCCATCACCGGCCCGGGCGACTTCATCACCACCAACATCATCGGCACATTCAACCTGCTCGAGGCCTGCCGCGGTTTCTGGGGTGCCAACCTGGGGGACAAACGGTTTCATCATGTTTCCACGGACGAAGTCTATGGCTCTCTAGGCGCCACCGGATTTTTCACCGAGGCGACGCCATACGCGCCGAACTCGCCGTATTCCTCGAGCAAGGCGTCAAGTGACATGCTCGTCCGCGCCTATCATCACACTTATGGTCTGCCGACGGTCATCACAAATTGCTCGAACAACTACGGCCCGTATCAATTTCCGGAAAAGCTGATCCCGGTGGTCATTCAAAGCGTCCTCGCGCGCAAGCCGGTGCCGGTTTACGGCGACGGCATGAACGTGCGCGACTGGCTTTACGTGCGTGACCATGCCGAGGCGCTGTGGCTGGCGGCCACGCGGGGCAAACTGGGCGAGACCTACAACATCGGCGGCCATAACGAATGGG
Source organism: uncultured Bifidobacteriaceae bacterium (assembly GCA_964413165.1). GTDB lineage: Bacteria > Verrucomicrobiota > Verrucomicrobiia > Limisphaerales > UBA11358 > UBA11358. The sequence continues at coordinate 44,135 of CAYPSF010000007.1, read as the reverse complement.
CGAACCTTCCCATCGTCCGGTTGATTTGCGACACGATCGACGAGTTTGTTCCCCAACTCGGCGGCAGCTCGCAGAAACTCATCAACTTCGTCAAGGACCGGCCCGGCCACGACCGCCGTTACGCCATTGACGCGTCGAAGATCCAGCACGAGTTGGGCTGGACACCCGCGCACAAGTTCGAGGACGGCATTCGCGAGACCATCCGGTGGTACCTGGACAACCAGGCCTGGGTCAAAACAGTCCTGGCGAAAACCAAGACCTAGCGGCTCCGCGGTTTCTAATCCCTTCCTTACCCTTTAAAATCGACGATTTCCGGCCGTCGCTTTACGAAACCGTGTTTTGAGGCGAGAATAGCACGGTGAATCCACGCTTGTTCCAGGGAGTGGGCCTGGCTGTCTTGTTGTTTTCCGCCGCCAGACTTTATGCGGGTGGCAGCGGGTTGAACGTCATTGTCGTCGTCAACCAGAACAGCACCAACTCGGTTCAACTTGGCAATTATTACTGCGAAAAGCGCGGCGTGCCGCCGCAAAACTTCTTGCGCATCTCCAATGGCAGCTGGAGCGGCAGCAACGTCTGGTGGACCCGGTCGGAATTCGAGACCAACCTGCTCAACCCGCTAATGGCCATGTTGGCCGACCGCGGCCTTACCAACCAGGCGGATTATGTCGTTCTGTCCATGGATTTTCCCTACCAGGTCACGGCCGCCAACGGAATCAACTCCACGACCGCCGCCCTGTTTTATGGGTTCAAGACGGACGATTGCACCAATGATTGTCCGGCCGGGCTTCCCAGCTGCAATCTGCCCGTCGCCAGCTCCAACGCCTATGCCGCGAGTGAAAGCATCTTCCGCCAGACCCCGCCGATTGCCGCCGGCAGCAACTCCTGGCTGGTGACCATGATCACATCCAGCAACCTGGCTCAGGCCCGGGCGATTATTGACAACGGCGTGGCCGGCGACTGTACCTTTCCCACGCAAATGATCTGGCTGGCCAAAAGCGACGACGTGTTTCGCAACGTCCGGTATTCGGAATTCGACAACACAATTTTTGACGCGCGCGCTGCCGGCAATCTTTCGATTCAACGGACCAATTTGAGTTCGCCTTACGGTCTGACAAACCTGGCGGGCTACCAGTTCGGCCATTACCAGTTTAACATCCAGTCGAATGTGTTTATCCCGGGTGCCATCGCCGACAGCTTGACGTCGTATGGGGGATTGATCTACCAGCCGAACGATCATACGACGTTGCTGGCCTTCCTGTACGCCGGCGCCAGCGGCAGCTACGGCACGGTGGTCGAGCCTTGCGCCTACCTGGAAAAATTTCCCTCACCGCAGGATTATTTTTACCAGTCGCGCGGTTTTAGCCTGGCGGAGTGTTATTACCAGAGCCTCGTCAATCCGTACCAGGGATTGATGGTGGGCGAGCCGCTGAGCGCGCCCTTCGCCCGGCCGCCCGCCGGCGCGTGGTCCAATTCGCCCGCCAACGGCGTGCTGAGCGGCATTACCAATCTCACGCTCCAATGCGCCGCCACCGCCCCCGGCCGACCCGTCCAGCAGGTGGATTTGTTCGTGGATGGCCTCTGGCGGCAAACCTTGACCAATTTCGCGCCCGCCGCCGGCAATCGGCTGTCCGTGACCATCAATGGCGCCACCACCAACTACACGGTGCCGACCAATGCCACGGTCAAATCCGTCGCGGCCGGAGTGGCGGATGTTCTCGACCAGTCCGCTTACGTTCTCCAGTCGAAGGCGCAGGCCGTTGCCTATGGCGACCGCATCGGCCTGCAGTTCACCGACATCAATACGCCCGGGGCGCAGATCGCGGTAAGTGTCAGCAATAGCATCGGGTCGGCCTCCGTTCTGACCACCAGCATCGCGGCCCGCACGGCCAATTTTCTCGACACGGTCGCTTATGGCTCCGGCGGGTATGCGGCCGCCAATCCTCCGAACGTGGGTGATTACCTGCAATTGGTGGTCACCAAAACCAACGGCACGCAGGTGACGCTGACGGTGACCAATACCGCGCCGGGTACGAACATTTCCGGCCTGACCGGGCAGTTGCTCAATGCCATCAACGGCAACCCCGCATTGCAGGCGGCGGACGGGCTCGTCGCCGAGGACTTCATCCCGTACGACGATTATTTCAACATCTCTTACGCCCCGTTCAACCTGCGGGCGCGAACCGCCGGGTGGCCGGCTTCGGAGATCCTCGTGACCTTCAGCGGTTCGACCAATCTGATGCTCTTACCCGGCGGCGTCCAGGCGCTGAATCAAAACCTCGGCGATCTCCAGCCGCGCACGCATCTTTACCTCACGGCCGGCGTCACCAATCTGACCCTCACATTTCCCCTGGACACCACGGCGGTGGCCGACGGCAGCCATGAACTCACGGCGGTGGTCTATGAAGGCAGCCACGTGCATACCCAGGCGCGCGCGACCCGGACGGTACGCATCCAGAACACCCCGCTCAATGCCACGTTCACCCTGCTGGCCGGCGCGACCAACACGGTGCTCGATTTCACCCTGCTGTTTTCGGTGACGGCCAATACGAACACGATTTCCGGGATCGAATTGTTCAGCACCGGCGGCTCGGTCGGCGTCGTTTCCAACCAGCCCTCCGCCACGTTTGCGGTGGCGGCGACGAACCTGGGGGTGGGGTTGCATCCTTTCTATTCCGTGGTGACGCGCAGTGACGGCAAACAATATCGCACGGAAACGAAATGGATCCGCCTCGGCGGGGTGGAATCACCGTTCGGGCTGACCATTACTGCGCCGCCGGCCGTTGCCTGGCCGGCCACCGCCGGGCGGCTTTACGAGGTGTTGAGCGCGACCAATCTGACTGACACCTTCCAGCCGCGCGGCACGGTCACGCCGTCGAATTCCCCGGGAGTTTGGATTGACACCGTCACGGGTGTGCCGCAACAGTTCTATCGTGTGCGCGCCCCCTGAAATAGATTTAACCCGCCGGGCTTCCCCGGCGTCTAACAGACTGATGCAACGAATACGACATTGGATCATGGCCGGTTTTTGCCTGTGGCTTGCCGCGGGTTCGTTTGCAGCGCGCGCGGCGGACACCAATTCGCTCGTCTGGCACCGGGGCGGCGACCGGGTGGATGCCGACCTGCGCGGCATGGCGTTGCTGCCGTTGCTGGAAAAAATCGCCGCGGACGCCGGCTGGAATGTCTATGTGGAGCCGGACACCGCCCACACGACGTCCGCAAAATTCAAGGACCTTCCGGCCAGTGAAGCGCTGAAAATGCTGCTCGGCGACCTCAACTTCGCGCTGGTGCCGCAGACCAACGGCCTGCCGCGGCTCTATGTCTTCCGCACGGTGCTGAAAAACGCCACGCAGGCGGTGCGCGTGGCGAAAACGGTGTCCCGGCACGTCCCCAACGAATTGCTGGTCCGGCTCAAGCCGGGCGTAGACGCCGATACCCTGGCTAAATTGCTCGGCGCAAAAATCACCGGCCGCAATGACAAACTCGGCATTTACCGCCTGCTCTTCGACAATGCCGACGCCACCGCCACCGCGCTGGGCCGGCTGCAAAACAACAGTGACGTGGCCGGCGTGGATTATAATTATTATTTCGACCCGCCGCCGCCGATCCAGGCTCTTTCGGGGGCGCCGGTCGGGCCGCTCTCCCTGGCGCTGAATCCGCCGGGCGATTCGGGCAAGGTCATCGTCGGCCTGATTGACACGTCGGTGCAGTCGCTTGGTGCCAGCCTCGACAAATTCCTGCTCAAAGCCGTTTCCGTTGCCGGCGACGCGACGGCGAACAACTCCGAACCCACACACGGCACGGCGATGGCTTACACGATTCTGGAGGCGATTGCGCAACAATCCACCGCCGCCGGCACCTCGGCGCAAATCCTGCCGGTGGATGTCTACGGGCCCAACGCGAGCGCGACGACCTGGGACGTGGCGTTGGGGGTGCAGAAGGCCGTGGATAGCGGGGCCACCGTGCTCAACCTGAGCCTCGGCGGGCCGGACAACAGTTCGATCCTGGCCGATCTGCTCCAGAAGGTGGTGGCCCTGGGCATCCCGGTTTACGCGGCGGCAGGCAACGTGCCGGTGGGCACGCCGACGTATCCGGCGGCGGACCCAGGCGTCATCTCGGTGACGGCGTTGCTTGCTAAAAGCCAGCTTGCGCCATATGCCAACTTTGGAACCTGGGTGGACCTGGCGTTGCCGGGGACCAGCATAGTTTATTACAACGGCCAGCCGTGGGGCGTCCAGGGCACCTCAGTTTCAACGGCCTACGCGACGGGCGTGGCGGCCGGGAACCGGGCGGCCACCGGGATCAGCTGGATGCAGATCGTGACCGCCATGCAGCAGAAATTTGGTGTGCCGACGCACTAAAAGCGGGGATGGGAAATGGAAGATGGCAGAAGGTAAAACACCCGGATGGAAAAAACTCCGCGCTCCGTACTCCGCATCCCGCACTGGGAATCAATGCTGCGAGAGGCAGCCGATCTTGCTGAAGGCGACGATGTAGGTGAGGAAAGCGACGATGAACAGCCACGGTTTGCCGGCCACCAGGAGGAAAACCCCCACGCTCAAGATCAGGACAATCGTAAAATAGACCAGAAAGGCCATCGCCAGTTTCATCGCCGTTGATTATAGTGCTTTTATGCCCGGGTGCAAGGACAGGAATTGGGCGGTGTAACGCCAGCACCGGGCGCCGATGAGTTCGAACCACTGTTTCGATGTAGTAACTTCGGCAGGGCTGCATTGCCGCGCAGCCCAAATATCCTGGTGGCAACAGGAAACAGCCGGATTAACCTTGAAATGCAGCAGTACCATGATAAGAATGGGTCAATTCAGACAAAGGTAGTATGAAACCATATCAATACCAATGGCTCGTAATCTTCTGGACGCTTCTCCTGTTCCGCGCTTCGGCAGCAGTGTTGTACGTGGATTTGAACAGCACCAATCCCACCCCGCCTTATGCCGATTGGAGCACCGCCGCGACAAACATTCAGAATGCGATCGATGCGGCCAATCCCGGTGATAAAATATGGGTGACGAACGGTGTTTATCAGACCGGCGGACGCACAGTGAATGGAGTTTCGCTCACGAATCGTGTGGTTGTGACCAAGGCTGTCGTCGTACAAAGTGTCAACGGTCCGACGGTAACAACGATTCAAGGTTACCAAATCCCCGGGACGATTACGGGAGCTGGGGCGGTGCGGTGCGTTTACCTTGCCAACTCGGCGCTACTGTCTGGATTTACACTGACTAACGGTGCGACGAGCGGTGCTGCCGGCGACCCAAAGTTGGGGCAGGTCGGCGGCGGGGTATACTGCAGTCCTGACGGTTCGGTAGTTTCAAATTGCGTCTTGGTTGGCAACGCAGCCTATAATTGGGGTGGCGGCGCCATTTACGGGATTTTGAAGAATAGTGTAATACGAGGCAATGCTGCTGCTTCAGGCGGCGGCACCTATTTATGCAGCCTGTACAACTGCATCGTGGTTAGTAACACGGCTGCATCGTCCGGCGGCGGGGCAACTCGGGGCACGATGAACAATTGCACCATAATCGGCAATTCTGCTTCCACGAACGGCGGAGGAGTTGACGGAAGTAGTGATGGGGTGCTGAACAACTGCATAGTCTGCTTTAATAGCGCTCCCACAAATGCCAATTATTATCGTGGTTCTTTTAATGCTTATGGTTCGGTGAACTATTGTTGCACGATCCCTTTTTCCACTAACGGCATGAACAACATCACGAACAATCCGACCTTCGTGAATGCCGCCGCCGGCGATTATCATCTGCAATCCAACTCGCCATGTATCAACGCTGGCAAAAACACGTACGTCTCCGTCACCAACGATTTGGATGGCAACCCGCGCATGGTCGGCGGCACGGTGGACATCGGCGCTTATGAATATCAAGCACCCACTTCCGTCATTTCTTACGCCTGGCTCCAGCAATATGGCCTCACGAACAACGGCTCGGCTGATTACGCCGATGCCGATGGCGACGGCATGAACGACTGGCAGGAATGGCGCACGGGTACTAATCCCACCAACGGCTTGTCGGTCCTAACAATGGCTTCGCCAACGCCAACTAACAGTCCACCGGGACAGGTCGTAACGTGGCAAAGTGTGAGTGGTATCAGTTATTTCCTCCAACGCGGTACCGCACTTGGGGCGCAACCAGCGTTCTCCACCATCCAAACCGGCATCCTGGGCCAGCCCGATACCACCAGTTATACGGACGTCACGGCCACTAATGACGGCCCGTATTTCTATCGCGTCGGGGTGCAATGAGTGGCATGCCGACACCGGGCGCCGATCGATTCGAACCACAGCCTTGACGTCCCATCTCTGGTAGAACCGCGTTGCTGCCCAAGCAGCCTGAAGTTGCCTTGCCGTCGAGGTATTTAACTTGAATTTCAGATAAATGATTGATAATCATTAGCCAGACTTAGACGCAACAGAATGAAAACGCGCCAATTTCTGTGGGTTGTCATTTTATGGATGTTATTTCTTGGGCAGGTCCCGGCTTCGGTGCTTTATGTGGATTTAAACAGTGCCACCCCCACGGTGCCTTACGTCGATTGGACCACCGCGGCGACAAGCATTCAGGACGCCATTGATGTTTCCAGCGATGGCGATTTGATCCTCGTCACCAATGGCGTTTACCAAACGGGCGGGCGGGTGGTGGTTGGTTCATTGACCAATCGTGTGGTCGTGAACAAAGGCGTCACGGTACAAAGCGTCAATGGACCGGCGGTGACCATCATCCAAGGTTATCAAGTTCCCGGGACCGTCAACGGGGATGCGGCCATTCGTTGTGTTTATTTGGCGAGTGGAGCAACCCTGGCAGGTTTTACTTTGGCCGGTGGTGCCACGCTTGATTTATTTTCCGGTGACATCGTTCACGAGCGGAGCGGCGGCGGAGTCTGGTGTGAAAGCACCAGCGGACTGGTTTCGAACTGCATCGTGATTGGCAATTCCTGCTTTGTATATGGGGCCGGAGTGTATTCCGGTACGATTACCGACTGTCAAATCATCAACAACACCAATCGAAAGAGCATCAACGGTGGCGGTGGTGGCGGGGCTGCGTTCGCATTGCTATTTGACTGTACCATTAGCGGGAACCAGATGGTGAACGGAGACTTCGGCGGTGGAGCTAGCTCCTGCAGCTTGAGCAATTGTGTGATAACCGGGAATCTGGGCAGCGGAGCTTACGGATGCACCCTCAGTTATTGCACGGTGTCCAGCAATAGCGATCTGAACAATGGGGGCGGCGCATGTCAATCAGCGTTGGACCACTGCTTTCTTTTTGGCAATCGAGCCACAAATAGTGGCGGTGGCGTGTACGATTGCACGCTTAATTTTTGCACCATTTCAAATAATTGGGCTCACTTGGGCGGCGGTGGAATTTATGCCGCCAGCGTACCTTTCGGCGCTAATTCATTGGGTCAAACCAACACGATTGTGGGCAATTTCGGCGGCGGTGGCGGTGGTGCTGCCTTAAACCAGATAACCGGTCTGCCGGCTTTGGTTCTTACCAATTGGACTTTTATCAGTAATTCGGCGGTCGGCGATGGGGGTGGATTGACGATCGGTTCACCCCAGTGGGTCGTGAATGACTGTACCTTTTCAGGCAATTCCGCTGGCGGCAATGGCGGCGGATTGGCCGGCTATCCCGGTTCCAGCCCGATAACCGTTGTATCCAATTGCACGTTTACTGGCAACACGGCCGGGAAATTTGGTGGCGGGGTTTACAACGCGACGTTAATCAACAGCTCCGTTGCCGGGAATCAGGCTGGTTCAGGAGGCGGAATCTACGGTTGGCCCAACGGTTGTGTGATGGCCGGCAACATCGCGATCACCAACGGCGGAGGGATGTTTTGGGATGGCGTGAACGGACTTTGTCTCAATTCCATGTTCACGAATAACCTGGCGGCCAATGGTGGTGGTGCTTACAACGCGTTGTTTTGTACGTTCAGCAATTGTGTCTTCTTTGCCAATTATTCATCGTCCAATGGCGGTGGTATCTGGGCCGGTAGTGCATTCTGTCGGCAATGTTTGGTTGTCAGTAATCAGGCGATCTCGGGTGGCGGCATGTACAGCGCCTTTGTTTTCATGGCCACGAATTGCACGCTGATGGACAATTACGCCATCAGCAATGGTGGCGGAGCCTACGGTGGAACCATCGGCAGATGCTTCGTTTCCGGAAATTATGCCGGATCGAGCGGTGGCGGAACCTATGGCTCAAGTCTTTATGCCTCCACGATTGCAAATAATGTCGCCGGAACTAATGGCGGAGGAAGTTATAATTCGTCCATGATTGACAGCCTGGTAACCAGTAATTCGGCAGCTTATGGCGGAGGCGCCTGTTTGGGATCCCTACAGAACTCCACTATCGTAAACAACCGGGCAACGGTTTCCGGAGGAGGAATCTATTTTACAGCGGGAGCAACCGTCACCAGTTGTATCATTTACGACAACGTTGCCCCCAGTGGAACCAATTTTTCGGGTGGAACCACTTATAATAACTGCTGTACCGTCCCTTTGCCGTCCGGTGGAGGCAATATTACCAACAATCCGGTTTTCGTGAATCCGGCTGAAGGCAATTTTCGACTTCAAACCAATTCCACCTGTATCAATACAGGAAACGGTATCATGGCTGGCGCTTTCGATTTGGATAGACGGCCTCGTGTCGTTGGCGGCCGGATTGATATTGGGGCCTATGAATTCCAAGCCGCCGGGATTGGCGAATTCATCGCCTGGCTCCAGCAATACGGTCTGCCCACGGACGGAACCGCGGATTTCACGGATGCTGATGGCGATGGTTTCAACAACTGGAACGAATGGCACGCCGGGACCAGTCCCAAAGACCCCTCTTCTCTGTTGAAAATGGCGACAGCCACCAACGATGTTTCCGGCATAACGGTGACCTGGCAAAGCGTGAGCGGCATCACTTATTTTCTGCAAAACAGCACCAATCTGGGAACATCACCGGCGTTCTCTACCATCCAAACCGGCATCGCCGGCCAGGTCGGCACTACCAGCTACACGGACACCACCGCCACGAACGGCGGCCCGCATTTCTATCGCGTCGGGGTGCAGTAGTGGAACAAGGCAGAAGTCAGAATCCAGAATTCAGAAGCCAGAAGAACTATGCTGCCGCCGTATCCCGGAGGTTAAAATCTGTGTTCATTTGTGTCCATCTGTGGCTGAAAAATTCTTCGCTTCTTGCGCCCCGATGGCCCATTTCCCCAAAATTCAATATGCAAGTTGGATTTGACAAAAAAGAATTTCTTCGCATGTTGGCCCCGCCCGGTGTACAAGCGCGGGCATCGAAATGGGCAAAACTCTCATCATCGCTGAGAAACCGTCCGTCGCCGGCGACATCGCCAAGGCGCTCGGCGGTTTCAAGAAAGTGGAAGACTACTACGAAAGCGACCAGTACGTCGTTTCGTCGGCCGTCGGCCATCTGCTCACCATCGTGCCGCCGGAAGGTGTCGAGGCCGCGCGCGGCAAATGGACGTTCAAAAACCTGCCGGTCATCCCGCCGCATTTCGATTTGCTGCCGATTGAGAAAAGCGAGAGCCGCCTCCGGGTTCTCAAGAAGCTCCTCAAACGCCCCGACGTGGACGCACTGGTCAATGCCTGCGACGCCGGGCGCGAAGGCGAATTGATTTTCCGCAACATCATCAGGCACGCCAAGGCCAAGCAGCCCATCAAGCGGCTCTGGCTGCAATCCATGACCCCGGCGGCCATTCGCGAGGGTTTCGAGCACCTGCGCGAGAACAAGGACATGCTGCCGCTGGCCGACGCCGCGTACAGCCGGTCGGAAGCCGACTGGCTGGTGGGCATCAACGGCACGCGGGCAATGACGGCGTTCAATTCCAAGCTCGGCGGCTTTTTCAAAACCACCGTCGGCCGCGTCCAGACCCCCACGCTGGCCATCCTGGTCGAACGCGAGCAGAAGATCAAAAAGTTCGTCTCCCGCGATTATTGGGAAGTCATCGGCACCTTCGACGCCGCGGCCGGCCAATATCCCGGACGCTGGTTCGATGAAAAGTTTGCGAAGGCCGACGGCAAGGACGGCGACGACCAGCTCAAACCCGAGCGCATCTGGGAGAAAGACCGGGCCGAAGCCATCCACGCGAAGTGCCTGGGCAAGCCCGGCATCGTCACCGAGGAAAGCAAGCCAAGCACGTCGCTTTCGCCCTTGCTGTATGATTTGACGAGTTTGCAGCGTGACGCGAACTCGCGGTTCGGGTTCAGCGCCAAGAACACGCTGGGCGTCGCGCAGGCGCTTTACGAACGGCACAAGGCGCTGACTTATCCACGCACCGATTCGCGCGCGTTGCCGGAGGATTACCTGGCCACGGTCAAAAGCGCGCTGAAGATGCTATCGGGCCAAACGCCGGGGGGAACCAGTTTCATCACGCGCTACTCATCATTCGCCGACACGATTCTGAAAAACGACTGGGTGCGCCCGAACAAGCGCATTTTCAACAACGCCAAAATTTCCGATCACTTCGCTATCATCCCCACCACGCAGGCGCCACATAATTTGAGCGAGCCGGAACACAAGCTGTACGACCTGGTGACGAAGCGGTTCCTGGCGATTTTTTACCCGGCGGCGGAATTTCTCGAAACCACGCGCATCACGCGCGTCGAAAGCGAGCCGTTCAAAAGCGCCGGCAAGGTGATGATAAATGCGGGCTGGCTGGCCGTTTATGGCAAGGAGGCGGAATCGGACGACACCCCGAGCCTCGTACCGGTGAAGCCCAACGAATCGGTCAACACCAGTGCGGTCGAGGTGAAACCCAGCGTCACCAAGCCGCCGGCGCGGTACTCGGAAGCGACGCTGCTCAGCGCGATGGAAGGCGCGGGCAAGCTGGTGGAGGACGACGAATTGCGCGAGGCGATGCGCGAGAAGGGGCTCGGCACGCCGGCCACGCGCGCGGCCATCATCGAAGGCCTGATTTATGAGGATTACGTCCATCGCAACGGCCGCGAATTGCAGGCGACGGCCAAGGCGTTTTCGCTCATGGAGCTGCTCAACGGCCTGGGCATTCCCGAACTGACGAAGCCGGAACTGACCGGCGACTGGGAATTCAAGTTGCACCAGATCCAGCGCCGGCAAAAAAGCCGCGAGGAATTCATGTCCGAGATCGCGGACATGACGCGGCATATCGTCGAGCGCGCCAAAAAATTCGAGGAAGACACGATTCCCGGTGATTTCGGCATGCTCAAAGTGCCGTGCCCGAAGTGCGGCGGCGAGGTCCACGAGAAGTACAAGCAGTTCCAGTGCAACAATGAAAAGTGCGATTTTGCGATCTGGAAGACCCTGTGCAGCCGGATGTTTGAAATGGAGGAAGTGGAGAAATTGATCACGGAAAAGCAGGTCGGGCCGTTGCAAGGCTTTCGCAGCAAGCAGGGCTTCCCGTTTGCCGCCGTGCTCAAGTTGACGCCGGAATACAAGATGGAATTTGATTTCGGCAACGAACAGCAAAAGGACGGCGAGGCGGCGGCCCCGGTGGATTTCACCGGCAAAGAGCCGCTCGGCAAATGCCCCAAGTGCGGCGCGCAGGTTTTCGACGCCGGGATGAATTACATCTGCGAGAAGGCGACCGGCCCGGACAAGACCTGCAAGTTCCGCACCGGCAAAATCATCCTGCAACAGGAAATTCCGCCGGAACAGGTGAAGAAACTGCTCGCCGAGGGCAAAACGGATTTGTTGAAGGGGTTCGTCTCCAAGAAGACCAACCGCAAGTTCGAGGCGTTCCTGGTGGTGAAGGATGGCGGCACGGCGTTTGAGTTTGTGCCGCGGGAGCGGAAAACGAAGGCGAAGGGCGGGGCGCCCCGGGAACCGTTGCCGAAAATTGATTTCACAGGCAAGGAACCGCTCGGCAAATGCCCGAAGTGCGGCGGCAAGGTTTTCGACACCGAGGCGGGTTACCTGTGCGAGAAATCGCAGGCGGACGCCCGGCCGTGCAAATTCAAGATCAGCCGGGAAATTTTGCAGCAGCCCATCGAACCGGCGCAGGCGCAGAAGCTGATGGCCGCGCGCAAGACCGATTTGATCGACAAGTTCATCTCCAAGGCCGGGAAACCGTTCGCGGCCTTCCTGGTCATGGACGACAAAGGCAAGGTCACGTTTGAGTTTCCTCCGCGTGAAGGGGAAGAAGACATGAAATAGAAAGTTGGACCCGTGCGAAGGCACGAAGGCGGATTACAATGGGAAACATCCAACATCCAACATCCAACACTGAACATCCAAGTATTCGGAATATCGGCGAAACCATTCGGTGTTGGATCCTCTGTTTCCGTATATCCGGTTCAACAGTGCTGGCCTTGTTCCTTCTGATTGGCCTGAACGCGTCCGGCGCCGGGCCGGTTTTCAATGTCCTGGATTACGGCGCGCGTCCGGACGGCTCGACCAACTCAACCGGGGCCTTCCGTTCGGCCATCGCGGCGGTCCGGGCGGCGGGCGGCGGAATGGTATTGGTCCCGGCCGGGAATTATGTCACCGGGCCGATTGAACTGGTGAGCGACCTCGTGTTGCAAATCGATGCCGGGGCCACGCTGCGGTTTCCGGCGGCAAAACTTCCCTTCGCCAAAGGCCGCCAGCAGGGGATCGAATGTCTCACCCCGGTCCCGCTCATTGGCGGTCACGATTTGCACAACGTCACCGTCTCCGGCCGGGGGTTGCTGACCACCGACAACGCCGAATGGCTCAAGCTCATGCCCCGGACCAAGGCCGCCGGTGATGACCCGGGCTCGGCGAACGGACCCAACTGGCAGCGCCTGCTGCAGGATCTCGAGGTGAAAACACCTGCGCCGGATGAAGATTACCGGAACGCGGCGTCGGAACTCCGGCCTTCTTTCATCCGTTTCATGGACAGCACCAATATCCTCATCGAGGGGATCCATTTTGTCGGTTCGCCCATGTGGACGATCCATCTGCTGTACTCGGACAACGCCGTCGTCCAGAACGTCATCATCGAAACCTATCCGGGCGTGCATACCGACGGTATTGCCGTCGATTCCAGCTGTAACGTGAGGATTGCCGGTTGTTACATCGATACCGGCGACGACGGCATCGTCATCAAATCCGGCAAAGACGCCGACGGCCGGCGGGTTAACCGGCCGACCGAGAATGTGTCCATCGCCAATTGCACCGTGCATCACGCGCATGGCGCGGTCACGCTGGGCAGCGAAATTGCCGGCGGCATCCGCAACCTCGTGGCGGACAACATCACCTGCTCGGGGACTGCCATCGGGGTGCGTATCAAGAGTCGGCGCGGCCGCGGCGGCTTCGTCGAAGACGTCCGGTTTAACAACTGGACGATGGAAGACGTCGGTGAAGCTATCAACGTGACGACTGATTACCAGATGGAAGGCGAAAAGAAAACTGCGGAGGAACCGGTCTCGGAACGGACGCCGGTGTTTCGCAACATCGCCATCAGCGGCCTGACCGTCAAAGGGGCAAAACTGGCCATCGACGTGGTCGGATTGCCGGAAATGCCGATCTCCGGGCTGCGCATCAGCGACGTGTTTGCATCGGCCAAAACCGGCCTGCGCGGCTCGTTCACCGACGCATTGGAACTGCATCACGTGCAGGTGAACGCGGACACCGGGCCGGCCTTCCTGGTGCAGGATTCAAAGGAGCTGGAACTGGACGGGGTGGCGACGCGGAAACCGCTGGCGGAAGAGCCGGTGATCCGGCTGGAACGTTGCCCCGGGGCCATGGTGCGAAACAGCCGGGCGTTTGCCGGCACGGGAACGTTCCTGTCCGTCCCCGCCGGCGAGTTGAAGCATGTGGTGCTGGAAGGCAACGTGCTCAATGAGGCGAAGAAATCCGTGGAGGAGGCGGAGCTGAATTTAAACCGCGATGCCCGCAACCAGGACCGGGTGATTCCCTAGCGAAGGTTTTGGACTGCGGTGGCAGAGCGCAGCGGCGACACCGCTTTTCGGTTGCAGACGCGTGCTCCAAAGCGGCGTGGCGCTTCGCTTCCCGCCGCACTCCAAATAGTCTGCCTTGCGTCCTGGCGCCTTTGCGTCCTTGCGTTAAAGTTTTTTCCTGTGACTTTCCCATTTTGCTGCATCTCCGGGTGAAAAGGTGTATTGCTTATGTGTGACTGAGGTTGCAACGACCAAACCGGCCGACGACAAGTGGGTCCGGAAATTTCTGGCGCATCTGGCCACGGACCGCGGGGCGTCGGTGTACACCCAGCGGAATTACCGGCAGGCCTTGCTGGAATTCTGGCATTGGCACCATCAGGAAAGGCAACATCCACCCGCATGGGACAAACTGTTGCGCGATGATTTTCGCGGTTACCTGCGGTTTCTTGGGCGGCAGACCCTGGGCCGCGCCGCCATCCAACTGCGCTTCTCCGCTTTGCGGACGTTTTACAAGTTCCTGATCCGGCACGGCGCAGTCGAGGTGTCACCCATCAAAAACCTGGCCTTGCCGAAGCCGGGCCGGCGTCTGCCGAAATACCTCACCCGCCACCAGATGATCGATCTGCTGGGCGCGCCGATCAAACTCATGCACCGGCATCAGCACAAGGGCCCCGGCCGGCCCATCTCCGCCGGCGTGTGTTTGCGCGACGTGGCGGTCCTGGAAACGATTTATTCATGCGGGTTGCGCGTGAGCGAGCTGTGCGGCCTCCTCGCCGGCGACATTGACCCGCACGAACAGCTGGTGCGTGTGCGTGGCAAGGGAAAAAAGGAGCGGCTGGTGCCGATTGGCAAATCGGCCTTGCAGGCGATTGAAAGTTATTGGAGCACGTTGAAGCAGCCGCCATCCGGGGAGGCCCCCGTTTTTTTTACGGAAACAAAAAAAATCGGGCCATTGCACCCGGTCCAATTGTCCCGCCGCCTGAAACAGTATCTCGCCATCGCCGGCCTCGATCCGGGCCTGACGCCGCACAAGCTGCGGCATAGTTATGCCACACATCTGCTGGACGCGGGCGCGGATTTGCGGAGCGTGCAGGAATTGCTCGGCCATGCGCACCTGGTCACGACACAGGCTTACACGCACGTGACCACCGAGCGTTTGAAAAAAGCGTACGACGCAGCGCACCCGCGAGCCTGAAAGTGTGCCGGGAAAATCGCGTTGTTTGTCAGCCCTTCGGGGCGCCATGTCGCTACCACACGCTGAAGCGTGGACACCAAACGGCAGCGAAACGGACCGAAACGATGGAAGGACAACTTCCTGGATGTGCTCAGAAGATTATGTCCCCGCTTCTCAGGGCAGCGCGGCCCGGTAATACCGGGACTGCGGATCGCCCGCCAGCGGATCGGAAATCGTCACGTTCCCATTGGTGTCGGTGGTGCCACTGCTGAGGGTCTGCCATTGCGGTGGATTGAGGGACGTGGTGTATTCGACATGGCAAAGCGACCCCGGCGCGGCCTGAAACTTAAGATTCAGCGCCGCACCGGTCGGGTTGGTCATTTTGAGCGTTGACATGGCCTGCGGGCGGTAGAGCACGAGACTGGTCGGGCTGCTTTCGACTCCGGCGGCCGTATAGGCGGTGGCGTAGAAATAGTAATTGGAACCGGCCGACAGGTTGTAGAACGTGGCGCAGTTGGTATTCCTGGCATCAATACGATTGGTCACCGTCGAACCCGTGATCCCGTAGTAAACCGTGTAACCGGCGACACAGGCATCCTGGCTGCAATTCCAACCCAGCGTACAGGGGCTGGCGCGAAGAATCGCAGCTTCAATAGGTGTAAACGGGGCGAGGAATATCGGCGAAATCAACAGCATCAACCTGGCCAAACGAACCGGTTTCAAACTTGTAAAGCTTTGCATAATACTAGGTTCGCTTTAAGCACAGCCTGTGCTAATTGCATCTTGTTTTTGAATTAGCCAAATTTGTGCTGTTAAAAAACAAGATCTGGCCAGTCGGGTGGCAACTTCGGGGAAAGCGATGAAACTTTTGCGACGGCGCTATCCGCGGACACAAAAAAATCGCCCATCGGATTCGAGGTGCTCGATTTTGGGATGTCGGAAAAACAGTTTCGGTGAATCGGGTTGGCGGATTTTCTGACAGCGGTTGGTGCCCGCAAATGATAATTTTAATTTACGGGTCCTTGATTCACTCGTGAACCGGGCCGGGATGGAGAGGGTGCGTATTCACCCGGCAAACGCTGCCGCTCACGCTCCGGGAGTGAAGCCAGTTTTGCCGCCTACCAATTGGACATGATTTCCACCAATGGCTCAATTTAAAGTGCAACGTTGGTTGCTCAGCCAACCGTACGGCAAGGACACATGCCTTGCGACAAATAGACACTCGGTGCGCCTTCCGTAAAAGCTACGGTGCGGGATGAGCCGGTTTGTGGGCGGGCGCCAGGCGGTTAACGGCCACCAGGATGCCATGCAACAATGCGTGCGGGTTCGGCGGACAGCCGGGTATGTAAACATCCACGGGCAGCACTGCGTCCACGCCGCCAACGGTGGCATAATTCCGGCCGAAGATGCCGCCGCTGCAGCCACAGGCGCCCACTGCGACCACCAGGCGCGGCGCGGGCATGGCGTCGTAAGTCTTGCGCAACGCCATTGCCATATTCCGCGTCACCGGCCCGGTTACCAGGAGCAAATCCGCATGCCGGGGCGAAGCGACAAAGTGGATGCCGAAACGTTCGAGGTCATAAATCGGACTGTTTAACCCCACGATTTCCATTTCGCAACCGTTGCAGGAGCCGGCATCGACTTCGCGGATGTGCAGGGACCGGCCCAGCACGGCGTCCGCCCGGACTTTGATTTTCCGGCCCAAAACATCCAAGGTCCCCGGCTCCAGCGAGGCCGTCTTGTTGAGGTGCGATTTTTTGCTGTCCGGGGTGGACAGGAGCCGCTCATGACGGCCGTCGGGCTTGAGGCTGTAGGTGGCTTCCGTCACCAGGTCGTCCCGGCGGCGCGCGGCGCATTCGCAGACGTTGGTCATGCGAATGGCCTTGTCGGCCTCCGCGCAAAGGCCGCAGAAGGTGCACTTGGCCAGGTCCAGCCGGGTGATCCGCCGCTCACCGGCATCCTGATGGCTGATCGCTCCCGTCGGGCAGGCGGCGGTGGCTGGACGCGCGTCTTCCCACTTTTGCCAGTCAATTTCGGGGCGGCCGCGGGCGAACCGGGAAATTTCCGCGGGTGTCTCCGGGTAACGGGTCGTTACGACGCCGGTGCGCAGGCTTTTTCGGAGAATTTCAAACATAATGGCCTCAACGATCCGTGCCCGAATAGGACAGGTTGAAACTTTTGTTCACGACCGGGAAATCCGGCACGATGTTGCCCAGGATCGCCTCGCTCAACGCCGGCCAGTTTTGCAGCGACGGGTCCTTGACCTTGCATCGCGCCAGCCGGTTGCCGGGCGCGGTGCGGATCCAATGATAAATTTCACCCCGCCAGCCCTCGACGTAGCCGAGGGCGGTGCGGCCGGCGGGCAGTTCACCGATCTCCGCGCGTACCGCGCCGGCCTCCAGGCCCAACACCAGCTGTTGGATGATGGACAGGGATTCCCGCACCTCGTCGATGCGCACCTGCATCCGGTGTTCCACGTCGCCGGCCTGGTAAACCGGCACGCGGAATTTCACCCGGTCGTAGGCCGCGTGGGGAAAATCCCGCCGCAAATCGTGGTCAAATCCCGAGGCGCGTCCGGCGATGCCCACGACGCCCAGGTCGCGCGCCACCTGCGGTTTCAGGATGCCGGTGTCTTCCAGCCGGTCGCGCGTGGACGAGGAATTCTCGATGAGCTCGACCAGCGAATCAAATTCCGGCGCGAGTTCCACCACGAGTTTTTCCAGGGCCAGAATTTGCGGGCTATCCCAATCACAGCGCACGCCGCCCAGGCAGGCCATGCCGCGCAACAGGCGGTTGCCGGTCAATTGTTCGTTGACGCGCAGCACGCGCTCCTTGAGCCGCATGGCGTGCATATTGGCCACCACGAACGCCACGTCGGTCGCAATCGCGCCGATGTCGCCAATATGGTTGTAAAGACGCTCGAGCTCCAGGCATAGGCTGCGGAACATTCGCGCCCGCAGCGGCACCTCCACGTCGGCGGCCCGCTCGATGGCATGGCAAAATGCCGTCGCGTGGGCGAAACTGGAATCGCCGGAAATGCTCTCGGCCAGCCGCACACCGTGCGTCACCGGCAGGTGCTCGAACAATTTTTCCGTGCCCTTGTGCGTGTAGAACAGGCGCAGCTGCAGGTACAGCACCGGCTCGCCCGCCACGCTGAACAGGAAATGCCCGGGCTCGATGATGCCGGCATGCACCGGGCCCACCGGCACCTGGAACACGCCTTCACCTTCCACGGTGCGGAACTTGTGCCGTTCGCCCTGGAACGGCGGCAGCTGGGTGCGCAGGTCGAAATCCTTGCGCAACGGATGCACATCCGGCCAGTCGTCATGCAAGGCACAACGGCGGGGATTGGGATGGCCGATGAGTTTGAGGCCGAACAGGTCCTGGATTTCCCGTTCCTGCACGTCCACGGCCGGAATGGCATTGGCGAGCGAGGGGAATTCCGGTTTGTCCGCCGGCAAGGGCACGCGCAGGATGAAAAACGCGCGCGCGGCGTCGAGCGCATAGACGTAGTACAGATGGAAGACCTTTTCCAGGTCACGGACGTCGTCAGCAAAGAGGCCGACCAGCCGCGCGTCCCACTTTTTGTAAAGATGGGCGCTGAAGCCGGGAACCAGGTGCACCCCGGCGTCAAAATAAATTTCATCGCGCCGGCTCACCCGCACGGCGGTCAGCCGGTCGCTGAACCGTTCCTGTACGTCGGCCACAATGCTGGTCACGCTGGGCAAATCGCTCACGGGGTGCCTCCAATGATCTGGGTGGTCTGGCGCACGAGTTCAAAGACCGGGCTGGGCAGCCAGAAACCCAGACCGATGATGGCGACGGAGACGGCCACCATGGCGCCCAGTTTCCAGGGGCATTCGGCCACGCGCGGTCCGGGTTGCACAGGCACGCCCAGGCTCAACTTGGACACATGCACCAGGAAACCCGCGAAAATCGTCACCACGCCTCCGATGAACAGGAAGGCCATCCAGCCGTGGTCGGCGGCCAGCGCCCCGCTCAGGATGTTGAACTCGCTTTGAAACAGGCTGAACGGCGGCGTGCCGGTGACCGCCAATGTTGCCACCAAAAATAATCCGCCCGTCCACGGCAGCGTGTGCATGACGCCGTGGACCTTCCGGAAGTACGGCGTGCCGAAGTGCTGTTGCACGTTGCCGGCGCAGAAAAACATGAGCGGTTTGGTCACGCCGTGAAACAGCATGTGCAACGCCGCGCCCAGCGCGCCCCATTTTCCGCCGAAACCCAGCCCGGCCGCCATGATGCCCGCATGATCAATGCTCGAATACGCCAGCAGCCGGCGGAAATTCCGTTGCACCAGGATGAACGGCACCGCCACGAGAATGGAAGCGACGCCGAAGCCCGCCAGCAGTCTGCCGGGAAATTCGTGGCCCAGGCATTTCTCCGTCAGCACATCAAAACGCATGATGGCGTAAATGGCGCAGTTGATGAATGCAGCGCCCAGCAGCGCGGCGGCGGGGACGGGCGCTTCCGCGTAGGCATCGGGTTTCCAGGTGTGCATCGGCGCCAGGCCCGCCTTGGTGCCATAACCGAGCAATACCAGGATGAACGCCAACCGCATGGCCTGCGGATTGAGCTTGTCCGCCACGCTCACCAGAACCGACCAATTCATGCCGCCGTGCGTTTCCAGCCCGGGCAGGCCGACGCCCGCGTAATAGGTGAACACCGTGCCGAACAATGCCAGGGAAATGCCGACGCTGCCGATGATGATGTATTTCCAGCCCGCCTCAAACGACGTCTTCTGGTTGTAGAACGTGACGAGCAACACGGACGCCAGCGTGGTGCTTTCGATGGCCACCCACATCACGCCCAGGTTGTCTGCCAGCGGTACCAGCAGCATGGCGCCGACGAACAACGGCGCGAGAACGTAATAGCGTCGCATTTGCGCGCGGGAGATTTTGCCGGCGGCCGCGTCCTGACGCAGGTAACCCACGGCATAAATCGAGCAGACCAGCGACACAAACCCGGTCAACGCCAGCACGAGCGCGCTGAGGGCGTCGGCGCGCAGGAACCCGCCCAGCGCCGTCACCGCTCCCGGCGTGGTGGAGTTGCTCGCCACGATCACGTCCGCTGCTACGTTGATGGCCAGGGCGGCCACGATAGCAAAGGCGCCGAGGTTCAGCCGTTCCCACCACACGCGCGAGCCGGTCACCAGGCAGAGCAGGCCGGCGCAGATCGGAACGAGCGGGAGAAGCAGCAAAGTCATAATCTTCCACCCCGAGCATAAGAAACAGGCGGTGGAAGAAAAGGTTAAATACGGCAGTGGCGCAGCTTGTCAAAAGTGGCAGGACGGCGCGCTACCGTCCGCGGGTAACGGCGCTGGTGCGGCAGGGGCTGGCGCGGTCGTATTGGCTTGAATGGCATTGAACCTCGAAAAGGCCGACGGGAGGTCGGCGCTTCCAGGACGCCATACTTCAGCAGTTAGCCTTTTTAAAGGTGCCAACCACCAGCGCCCATTGTTCTACCATCGTTCCCATGGTTGTTCCCTGTTGAGCGTTGAAGGTTGCATGTTCCCCTGGCCGGTGATCTGCGATATTGGCGGCCCGCCTCGTTTCTGTTTGGGATTCTGCCCGTCACCGGGAGCAATCTGCCCCTCAAATCCGGCAATATATCCCTATTTTCCTGAGCTTTATTCCGTGTGTGTTAAATAATTCCATGATTGGCATCAGATGGATGGATGACCAGGTGCAACGTTTGGAGGTTTGACAGAAACAAATTATGAAAAAGCCATGGATGTCTGTGTTCAGTGCACGGTTTGGATCTGCACGCGGCGTGCTCGTCGTTCAAGCGGTGATCCTCGTGAGGCCATAACCGTTCATCCTCGAAATCCCAACATTATCCAGCCATGAACACCCCGGCCACCAACTCCACCCCGCGCATCCTGGTCGTTGATGACAACACGGCCATTCACGAGGACTTTCAAAAAATCCTTGGCGGCCGGCCATCCCCCGCTTCCAGGCTCGACAACGTGGCTGCTGAACTCTTCGGTGAACCGAAGAGAGTCGCCGAGCGGATGTCCTTTCGACTGGACTGCGCGTCTCAGGGACAGGAGGCGCTGATCCTGGTGGAAAGATCGCTGCAAGCAAAAGATCCCTATGCACTGGCTTTTGTGGACATCCGCATGCCGCCCGGTTTGGATGGCGTGGAAACCATTCAGCGGATCTGGGAGATTTGTCCCGACATGCAAGCGGTCATTTGCACCGCCTACTCGGATTATTCGTGGGACGAAATCATCGGCCGTTTCGGCCATGCCGACAACCTGTTGATTCTCAAGAAGCCGTTTGAAACGGTGGAAGTGTTACAGGTGGCGCACGCGCTGACGAAAAAGTGGGCGCTCGGACGTCAGTCCCGTATCCACCTGGAAGACCTGGAGCGCATGGTGCAAGAACGCACGCAAAAATTGCAGGAGGAGATTGAGGAACGCGTCGCCGCCCAGGAAGCGCTGCATATTTCGGAGGAACGATTTTCCAAGGCGTTTCAATCCAGCCCCATACCGATGGCAATCCAAGGCTGGCCGGCGGGATGTTTTGTGGCGGCCAACCCGAGCTTTTTCGAATCGACCGGCTATGCCGCCAATCAGTTGCTCAAACACAGCAGCCGGGACCTCAAGCTTTGGGCGGATGAAGCGGCGCTGGAAGCGGCCACCGCTTCGGTGGGCCGGGTTCACAATCATCCGTGCCTGCTCCGGCGCGAGGACGGAACCATGCGCAACATCATCCTGTGGACCGAACCGATGACCCTGGACGCCAAGCCATGTCTGCTGCTGGTGTTGATGGATGTGACCGAACAGTTGAAGCTGGAGGCCGAGTTGCGCCAGGCGCAAAAACTTGAAATTGTGGGGCGGCTGGTGGCCAGTGTGGCGCACGAGTTCAACAATGTCCTCACGATCATTCAAGGCCATGCCTCGTTGCTCCGCACCAACGCGATCGCCGCGCAGGCTCCAACCAATTCCATCGACCGCATCATCTCGGCCAGCCAGCGCGCGGCTTCTTTTACCGGCCAATTGCTCGCCTTCAGCCGAAAACAGCCGCTCAAGTTCAAAATCGCCAATCTTTCGGAAACCATCCGCGGCATGCAAAACATGCTGGAATTATCTTTGGACGAGACTTACCAGTTCCAGTCGCAGCTGGCGGAGAAGCTCCCTTCCGGACGCTTCAGCGACGGCTGTGTGGAACAGGTTCTCATCAACCTGGTGTTGAATGCGCGCGATGCCATGCCGGATGGCGGTGTGATTTCCGTCCGCACGAGTTTCGCGGTTGTTTCTGAAGCCGAGGCGCGGCAACGTCCCAAAATGCGTGCCGGCCAGTTTGTCTGCCTGGCCGTCAGCGACAACGGTTGCGGCATTCCGAGTGAAATGATCAGTCGTATTTTTGATCCGTTTTTTACAACCAAGGAAGTGGGCAAGGGTACCGGGTTGGGACTTTCAACGGTACAGAGCATCATGGAACAACATTCCGGCTGGGTCGAGGTGGTCAGTGAGATTGGCCGGGGTTCGACCTTCAAGGTCTTCTTCCCCACTGGAGAGCCGGTTCCGGAAGAGACCGTCGCCGTTCAGGAAATACCCGCGCTGTTTGAACCAACCCCGGGCCAGGGGACCGGTGAGGTCGTATTGCTCGTCGAGGATGAACCGATCGTCCGCGAAATGGCTCGTTGCACATTGGAAGATGGCGGCTACCGCGTGATCGAGGCGGCGGATGGCCGTGAGGCCTTGAATATCTGGGACGGCATTTCGGCTGACATAGACCTGGTGGTGACGGACATGGTCATGCCCAATGGCGTCAGTGGCGGCGCATTGGCGCGAACGCTGCAAGCTCGTGTGCCCGGCCTGCAAGTGATCTGCACCAGTGGTTACGACCCGGAGTACTTTGAGCGAGACCTGCCCTCGAACCGCAACATCACTTTCCTGCCAAAACCTTACCTCCCGAACCGGTTGCTCGAGGCCGTCAGACGATGTCTTGATGATGAACCGGGAGACAGTGAGGCGGTAAAGGAACTAGCCTGCCTCAGTCCACAGAATGCGGACAACTCGTATCGGCCATGGGCATAAGATGACCAAGTAGGTCGTATTTTCATAATTTGCCGGATTTTACTGTACGAAGTTTAGAGTATATGGGGGGGATTGCCTTTAATTGGACCGATATTTGCTGAATTTTGACGGAAAGTTGAGGTTTAAGCGGAATTCTTTCCGTATCAAGATTGATGCGCTGGCGGGGGGCAGGCCAAAATTCGATGAAAACAAGGTGTTCAAATCAAAAAGTCGTTCAATTCCCGGCGCGAGGCCGGGCAGGAATGACTTTGGTTGAGGTGGTTATCGCCTTGGCCATCACCGGGCTGACTGTGGCGGGAATTGTCGCCGGGTATATCTTCTGCATGACGGCCACAGTGAAGGCCGAACTGATTCAGGCGGCGAATGCCAGGGCGATGGAACGCATTGAGGAAGCGCGCAGTGCCCAATGGGATACCTCCGCCTGGCCGATCGTGGACCAGTTGGTGGCCACGAATTTTCCCAACAAAGTCGTCTCCTTGGATATGCCCGGAACGGGTTCCGGGGGCACGTCGGCCACAATTGAGACGACGATTTCCCAGATTTCACTCACGCCGCCGGTCAGGAGAATCCGGGTGGATTGCATCTGGCAATTCAGGGGGGTCGAATTGATTACCAACACCATTGAAACCATGCGAGCCCCCGACCAATGAATCTTCCAGTCCCATTTTCAGTTCCACGCCGCGGCCGACGGCCAATGCCGGACGAAGGCTACACCCTGCCGGAAGTCCTGATTGCGACAACGGTGTTTACGCTGATGGTCGCTGGCATCCTTGCCGCGAATCTTTTTGGCTTGAGGATGTTTCAAGTCATCCAGACCAAGCTCAACCTTACCACCTGGTCCCGTGAGACGGCCGGCCAAATAGCGGCTGAAGTCCACAAGTGCAATTCCGTGATGGTGGGCAATATTAACAGTACCAACGGTGATTTCGAGGGACGGTTGAACGGGGAGATGCAGCAGGGCACCGCCCTTCAAATTTTTCCGACTGCGGACGCCACCAACTGGACCATCTATTTTGTCAATTTGACGGACGAGACGTTCCGACGGACCGTGGCCACAGCGAGCAGCACCAACACCCTCATCCTCGCCGATTCGGTCACCAACACCATCATATTTGCCGCGCAAGACTTTTCGGGGAATGTGCTGACCAATAGTGGAAACAACCGGGTCATCCACCTCACCCTTGAATTCTATCAACCCGCGCGTTTCCTGCTGGGCGAGGATTATTATAAACTGGAAACCTCCATGACCCGGCGTGCCTCGGAATGACCATGAAGACCACCTCGATACCTCAAAGGCGGAATCAGGCGGGCAGCGCCCTGATCCTGACACTGATCATGGGTGCCATTGGCCTGGCCATACTGGCGGCGGCAATGTCCTGGTCGGCCGGCAACACCCGATTGACATACCGTTCTGCCCAATATAACCGGTCGGTCGCGGCGGCGGAAGCGGCCACCGAAAAGGTGATGAGTCAAATCAACCGTGACTACCAGTACGGCGGTGAAAATCTGGTCATCCAGAACCTGGACACGTACCGTCGGAACACGGTGCCAAAGTCGTTGGATTCCTCATATTGGAGCACCTGGGAATTCGATGACGGCAACACCAATATTGGCCGGACTTACGTGGAACGCATACCCGGAACCAGCTACATCGTGCTGGACTCGACTTATGCCGGCTTGAAGGGGTACGCCTCGACTTACACGATCGCGTCACACGCACGGGATACGGCCAGTCCACAGGACGTCACCGCGGGAGTTGTTCAGCAATTGGAACTGGCCAGCATCCCCATTTTCCAGTTTGCCATGTATTCCTCGGGTGAAATGGAAATCAGTTGCGGCCAGGCGTTCACCGTTGCCGGACGGGTGCATTCCAACGGGAAACTCTTCGTCGAACCGGACAGTTCTCTGACGTTTAAATCCAGTGTCACCGCTGTTATCGACGTCCTGTTTGCGCGGGACCCGCTCGACACCCGCGGCACACCGTCAGGCACCGTAGTCTATGCGGCAACCAATCAGCCGGTTTCCCCCGTTCCGGCATTGACGCTTCCCATCGGAACCACCAACACCCCGGAAGCCATTCGGGAAATCATCGAGCCACCGCTCGCCGGCGAAGACCCCAACTCACCCATCGGCCGACTACGATATTACAATCTGTGTGACATGGTATTGACGGTTTCGAATACCGGGATCACAGCAACCAGCGGACATTTTAATAACTTTGCGACCACCGTTCCAACCAATGAGGTGCTGACGTTTGCCTCAACCACCACCAGTTTTACTGACAAGCGGGAGGGCAAAACGGTTGTGCCCGTTGATATCAATATCGGGAACCTCGCGGCCTGGAGCCTGACCAATACCAGCCTGAGTTCCTCTCTCATCGGGTCGAATCTGACTTCCATTTATGTGGTGGATCGCCGCACGTTGCCGGCCACCAGCCTCGGAGCGGTTCGGCTGTTCAATGGCGGTCAACTGCCGCCGAAAGGGCTTACCGTGGCGACGGGACGTCCACTCTACGTTTGGCGCGACTACAATGCGCCGATCCTCGGCTCCACCAACACCTCCACCACCCGGCCGGCGTCGCTGGTCGGCGACGCCGTCACGATTCTGTCCGACAACTGGGTGGACGGGGTTAGCGCCAGCGCGGTGGGTTCACGAGTTGCAACACCTACCACGGTCAACGCCGCCATTCTGACCGGCAACGTCGATACGACCTTGGGACACTACAGCGGCGGCATGGAAAACTTCCCGCGTTTTCTTGAATTCTGGACCTCCGTCGTATTCACCTATAATGGTTCGATGATCAAGATGTTCCCGAGCCTCTATGCCACCGGTGTTTGGAACAACAATAATGACATTTACAAGCCGCCCGTACGCCAATGGGCTTATGACGCCAATTTCGACGACCCGACCAAACTTCCGCCGAAGACACCGAGTTTGCAGAAGGTGATTCGTGGTCAGTGGGCCAACGTGGCTCCCGGCCAGAATGTGGCGCCGTAATTCAGAAGCCAGCGGAAAAGTTCGCCGGACCGATTGAACTTCATGCATGACCAGAAAAGTGGGACGGAAATCAGCAGGCGACAGATTGGCGGCCGGCTTGCGTTGGCAAGCGGCTGTCCGGCTGATTCCATTTGAGCCGGTCAACCGGTTCAGAATGGCGGCGCAAGGCTTTGTCCATCGGTTGGTTCCTGGTCTGGCCCGAACCTCGTCGATTAAGGGTAGTGGTACGTTTTGGTGGGGCGAGGCTACTGACGAGCCGGCTCGCGAGGACGCTCGCCCCACCGAAAGTTGCAAAACGTACCACTACGCGGTTAAGCCGTTTCTGATTCTCCTTGCGGCCGGACTTTGGTGCCTTCCGTTGCCCGGAGCCACGAATAAAAAAACCCGCGAAATCGAGACGCCACCACCGCAGCCGGGGTCCATTCAATGGGACATAAACCAGCGCGCCGCCAGAGATCAACAGGAGCTCTCCCGGCAGCGCGTGTCGATTCCTGATGCAATCGGTGGAAATGTTCCAAGATCTGCCGCTGCGGTTCTGGTCAATGGTCCGAGAATGATGACGGTCCCGGCACCCGCTCCCGCCGCCTCGTCCGGAATAGTCTGGCAGGTCATTTTCTCCCTGGCTGCGTTCGGCCTTGCGGGGATTCTGGTCCTCAAAAGATTTGCTCCCCATGTTTTTGCCCGCCTCAACCAGCAGTACAATCCATGGGCGCTTGCCCCGGTCGCCGCGGGAACTTTGGCAAGAGTTCGAGCCGAGGAGGAAGCCTTTGGCGAGTTCCTTAAGGTGTTCCGGATCGGCCCGGCCGTATCAGTACACATCGGCTTGCCCGGAAAGAATGATCCGCTCAGCGAATTTTATTCGCGGGCCAAGGAGCTCCGCGCCACCCAACGAAAGCTCCTTCAGGACATTGGCCGGGAGTCGAGCGACTCCGTTCGGCGGGAAATGCTGACGGATTTGCATTCCGAGATGGGTGAGCTGAAAGGCGAGGCTGGTTTGCCGGAGACGCTTCCGGTGTGGCAGGCGGCTTCCGCCCTGGAGGGATTGCTCAAACAACTCATCGAAAAAATCAGAAATGTCACGCCTTCCACGCTGCGAACCGTTGCGGGTGGCCTGGATTTGCTGGATGACTTGTGCGTGCCGGGATTGCCGCCGAATCTCCTGACCGATCGTCCCCTCAGGTTTTTGATCGTGGATGACGACCGGATAAGCTGCCAGGCCCTGTCCCACTCGCTGGGAAAAGCATTCAGCCAGCCGGACATTGCAGTGGACAGCGAAGCGGCTTTGGCCCGGGCTACCGGGCAATCCTACGACGTCATCTTCCTCGACGTGCAGATGCCGGGCATGGACGGCTTTGAACTTTGCACAAAAATTCGCGATACCGTCCCCAACCGCACCACTCCGGTAGTCTTTGTCACCCAACAATGCGACTTCGACGCGCGCTGCAAGTCAACCCTCAGCGGCGGCAACGATCTCATGGGGAAACCGTTTCTTACTTTTGAAATCACCGTCAAGGCGCTTACGCTCGCGTTGCAGGGTCGTCTCGGCACGGGTGCCCGGAAATCGCTCCCGAAACCCGCCCCGGCCCCGGCGCCGGCGGATTCGTTGGCGACGGTCACGGAGGCTCCGCCGTCCGCCCCCGAGCCCATCCTCGTCCCGCCCCTGCCGGTGGCCACGCCTCCGAAGACGGACGAGATCCTCAATGCCTTCTTGATCCGCGCGTCAAAACAATTGGACCCGTTGTGGGGACTTTGTCGGACCATACTTCAGATGTCGAATCAGGAGACGCGGCAGACCCTGCTGGTGGATGGTTTCCTGCGCATCAATTCATTGATTTCCGAGCTTGGTCCCGAGGTGGTGCATCCGGCTTATCAAATGAGCGCCGCGCTGGAGGGACTGTTCAGAAAAATGCTGCAGGATTCCAAATACGTCAACCCGTCTACCCTGGACACCGTGGCCACCGCGGTGGCTTTGCTTACTGACTTGTGTGTGCCGGGACTGAAACCGGACCTGGCCATCAATCCGCCGATCCACCTGTTGGTGGTGGACGATGATCTCGTGGCGCGCCGGGCCCTCGTCGGCGCCCTGCAAACCGCCTTTGCCAAGCCGGAAAGCGCGGAGAACGGAGAGGCGGCGGTCGCCCTGGCATTGGAAAAACCGTTCGACGTGATTTTTCTGGACGTGGTCATGCCCGGCATGGATGGCTTTGAGGTCTGCTCAAAAATTCGCAACACCGTTCCCAACCGGAACACTCCGGTGGTATTTGTGACCGGCCAGAACGATTCCGAAGCGCGCGCACAAATGAATCGCAACGGTGGCGACGATCTGATGGGAAAATCGTTCCTCACTTCGGAGATCACAGTCAAAGCACTTACCCTCGCCTTGCGCGGTCGTCTCCAGCAACTTAAAACGCCGCCGTCGGAAACGGAATCTGTCGGAATTGAAGAAAGGTTGGTTTGAGCCCTTTACCCGCGAGCGCCGGCGTCCCGCCAGCCTTTTGGGAGTTCGATGTTCGAAGTTGGATGTTCAATGTTCCCTCGCTGCGCTCTTAGTGATTAAAACCCCGCTCGCGCATTCGGCGTATTTCGCGTCTAAATCCCGGCCCCGTCGTTGTTCAAATTCCGCCTTCCGCATTCAGCAATCCACAATACAAAGGTCTTCAGCCCTTCCTCTTCCAGTCGATTTTAGCCTTTGGCCTTCCACACGCCCGCGACGAGCGCGGTCCAGACGATGAGGGCGAGGGTGAATTTGAACAGGAAAGACGGTTTGCTGGATTTGTGATGGAAGACGAGGATGCCGAGCAATCCACCCGGCCAGCCACCCAGCGCGCTGACCAGACACAGGGAGGATTCGGCGACCCGGCGGCCTCCGGTTCGTCCGGCGCGCCACTTGTCGAACCCGAACAGGAGAAATGCCCAGGCGCTGGTGACCGCAATCCACGCCAGCACCCACTGGTCAAAATTCTTTAAATGCATCGCCAATCAAATTATGAACCAGTTTGGCCCCTGACGAGGCCATACTTTTGGCTTTTAGCCTTTGGGACAGCGTCCTGATTTGCTGTAGCGTCGAGCCTATGGCTCGAATTCGGCGCACAGCGCCGACATGGCATCGGCCAAATTGGAATACTTCCGCCTTCGGCCTTTCCTCGACCACCCCTCCATCTTGCGATACGTTGAATCCGTATCGGCAGGCGTGATGGATTGGCAGGTGTTGAAATGATGAAATATTTTCGGGCATGTCTGGTCGGTTTTCTGGTTGTGTGCGTCGCCGACGTATTCTCGGGTTGTGCCACGGCTGGCCGGGATCCGGCGGCGTCTGCCGAAGGTATGGGTTGGGCGGAGAAGAAGAAATCTTCGCCCACGGACAACCTGAACGCCGCGGAGAAGACCGGTTATTACCTTGGCTGGCTGGTTCTGGATTTGATTTACGGAGCTGCCGCCGCCAACTCGCCATCAGATCCCTAGGGGTGAAGAGTTAAGAGTTGAGAGTCTGTCTTTCAGCCATGGGTTCTGATCCGTGTCCTTTGGGGGTTAACACTTTGAGTCTATTGGACGTTACAATATGACTTTAGCCGGCTACTTCAACGCCGCTTCGGACTTGAAGAAACCTGAATCCAGGACGTTGAATTCCCGTTCGACCATTTCGCTGATAACGACGTCAGGTTTTTCCTCTTCGATCGGCCCCGCATCCATTTGATACCTTCGAAGATAAGTAACCTTGTTAAAGTGACAGCCCAGAAAAGGGGAGAGACCCAACCCGAATGAGTCGCAAAACAGCAGCGCGGTCCCTTTCCCCTGAGGGTTCTTCGTAAAAAGCGGTCCTTGGTATTCCGGATGATCAGCCAAATTGACATTCATCGCCAGCGAGGGCAGGCCGGATTTGAGGGTCAAGGAAATGGCGTTGTTGTCGGTGACCTGCAAATCGAGCATGGCGGCCAAATCACCGCCCGGTACGGTTGTCTTTTCCATTTCAAAGGAATCCGAGGATAAGGGTTCAAGCCCCGGCAGGATTTTTGCAATTTCCTGGCAGGCCAGAAAGTCACCGAAGGCGTTCCAGTGGGTGTCGGTTTTGAAATAGGTCGGTGCGATCCGGCGGGAGTCCATCAAGGTCGGCCGCAAATCCAGCACCGCCACCGTGGAATGGGCGCGCATGTGAGCAAGAAATTGGTCGAGTTTCGTTCCCGGACGAATTTTCGACATCCAGGCCGGCAGGTATTCGGGATAGATGGAGTGTTTGTCCGGGGCGACCATGAAGAGGTATTTGATGCCGCGCCGGGCCAGCCAGTCGCGGCGGCGTTCGAGCAGCGCCTGCCAGTCACGCAAATTCCGCGGCGTGAACTGTCGCACGCCCCGGTAATGCTCAACCATATCGTTCCCGGCATAGAACAGCCAGCCGTCTTTGCCGGTGATAACTGCGGGCCCGGTCTCGCCTGCGCCGCGGAAAAATGTTTGTTGCCAGTCAACCTGCCAGCGAATGAGCTGGTTGCGGTAGCCGAAATGATCGTTGAAGCAGGTTTCCAGGCCGGCGAAATATTGCTTAAGGCCACCCGGAAAGCATTTGAGATGCGGGAATGGTGCGGGAACCCGCTTTTCGTTGATGGCTGGCGTGTGGTCGACATGGAAAAAGCTGTCGAACGTCGGCAGCCAAAGCAACAAACCGAACAAGGCAATCAGGGTGACATTCACCCAGCGGGGCAAAGTTAAATTGGCAGGTGGAGGGTTCATGGCCAATCAAAACCGGAAATAGATGAAGGGATTATAGGTGTTGGCCGCCAGCCACGCAGACGAAAGCAGGAGCAGCCCGATGATCAGAAGGATTTCCAGGATCCCGCCGAAGGCCAGGGCAGCGGGTTGGCTGGTCGCCGGCAGACGTTGTCCCAGTTTTGCGCCGGTGGTTTTGATCCAGTTCCACAATGGAACGCTAAATGCGATGCCGGTCAGAAGTGCCCAGATGACCGGATTCGTCAGGTAACGCGGCAGCGGTTGTGCGGCCGGTGCGTGGCCCAGCCCGAAAAGCGCGGCGAAATAATTCCCGCCCTCCGTGAAGCTATCAGTCCGGAAAATGACCCAGCCCATCATGACCGCGAAAATCGCGTAAAGGTGGCGGAGCAACCGGGGAAGTTTTTCCTGCATTACGGCGAAACGGGTCCGCTCCAGGACGAGGAAACAACCGTGATAAAGCCCCCAGGCCACAAACGTCCAACTGGCGCCATGCCACAAACCGCACAGGAAGAACACCACCATGAGGTTCAAATACGTCCGCGCCTCGGAAATGCGATTGCCGCCCAGCGGCAGATAGAGGTAATCGCGAAACCACGTTGACAGCGAGATGTGCCAGCGTCGCCAAAAATCCCGGATGGACTGTGCCAGGTATGGGAAATTGAAATTCTCCATGAAAGTGAAGCCAAACATTTTTCCCATCCCGACCGCCATGTCGGAATAACCCGAGAAATCGAAATAGATTTGCAGCGTGTAACAAAGTATGCCGAGCCACGCAACCGGGGTGGAAAGCTCGCTGGCCGGCAGGGAAAAAATCTGGTCAGCGGGCAAGGCGAGGGTATTGGCGATGAGGACTTTCTTGGCCAGGCCACCGACAAACCGGCGGATGCCTTCCGCAAAACCTTCCGGACTGACCTGGCGCTGAGGCAATTGCGGCCCGATGGAACTCCAACGCAGGATCGGGCCGGCGATGAGTTGAGGGAAAAAGAAAATATACAGCGCCACGTCCTTGGGGTCGGTCGCCGCCCTCCATTTGCGGCGATAGATGTCGATCACGTATGACAACGCGTGAAAGGTAAAAAAAGAAATCCCGATCGGCAGGGGGATATGCGGTGCCTGAATCGGCGCGATACCGGCCAGATCCAGTTCTGAATTGATCAGGCCCACAACGAAATCGGCATATTTAAAGAAGGCGAGCAGGCCGACGTTGGCGAACACCGCGCCAGCGACCGCGAGTTTGCGATGGGCGGTATTTTCACTGCGGTCCACCCACCGGCCGAGCCCGTAGTTCATCAGGGTGGAAGCCAACAACAGGAGAATGAAATCAACCTGGCCCCAGGCGTAAAACGCCAGGCTCATCGAGAGGAGCCAGAAATTCCTGAGTTTTATGCCCGGCAGCAATGCATAGACCGTGAGCGCAACCGGCAAGAACAAAAACAGGAATATGGGTGAGCTGAAAAGCATCGCTGCGAATGCAGTCAATATCTACGTTAGCGGAAGATTATTTCAATGAAAATACCCGACGATTTCCTGCCTGGCTCGCGGTGCCGTGGCTGACGCGGTTCCACGGGTTCCTGTGGGCTTCAGGCGCCCGGGAAAATTTCCATTCGCAAATCCGCGGAACGCGGCTAGATTTCCGGCGCGCGGCAAAGGAATGAAAAAATACTGGCACGTCATCGGCATCGGGATCCAGAACAACCTGACGTATCGCGTCAATTACCTGGCGCGCACGTTGTTCAGTTTCATCCCGCTGTTCGCCATGCTGTCGCTCTGGCGCACCATCTACGCTCAGCAAAACGGGGCGCCGCTCGCCGGTTACGCGCCGGCCCAGATGATTTTTTACTACCTCATGGTGGCGGTCGTGGACGTGTTGACGGCGGTGAACGAGGACGACTGGCAGATTGCCGCCGACATCCGCGAAGGCAACATCAGCCAGTTCCTGCTCAAGCCGATCGATTACCTGTGGTACCGCCTGTGCCTGTTTTGTTCCGGTCGCATCGCGTTCATGTCCATGGCGTGTGTTCCGCTGGCAGTGTTCATTTTCTGCTTCCGCGGTTATTTTGTCGCACCGGCCACCGGCACGGCTTTCGTGGCGTTCCTGGTTTCCATCGTCCTGACGGCGATGCTCCAATTTTTCGTTTCCTACACGATGGCCATGCTGGCGTTCTGGTTCCTGGAGATTTCCACGCTCATCTTCATCCTGTTCGCGTTTGAATACCTGGCCAGCGGCCATTTGTTTCCGCTGGACCTGCTGCCGCCGGCGCTGGGGCACGCGCTGTTCTTCACGCCGTTTCCGTCCATGCTTTATGTGCCCATCGCCATCTACATGGGCAAGATATCCGGGGCGGGCATCGGACAGGGGTTGCTCCTGCAATTGCTGTGGCTGGTGCTCGCATATGCGCTGGCGCGGTTCGCCTGGCGCCGCGGCATCCGAAAATACGCCGCGTTTGGAGGGTGAATATGAGTCCAAAGCCCCAAGTCCAAAGCCCAAAGTCGGAGGGGGACGTCACCCGCGACCCGCTTGCCGGGCCGAAGCCTTTTGGCGAAGGGCGGTCCCCCGTCGCGCGTTACCTCGGTATCTATGCCGTGTTGTGGCGGAACTCCATCACGCGCGAGATGTCGTTCAAGGGCAACTTCCTGCTCTGGATCATCGTTGAACTGGTCTGGTTCGGGCTGCAACTCAGCTTTGTGAGCGTGTTGTTCAGCCAGACTGAAACCATCGGCACCTGGACGGTGTGGCAGGTGGTGCTGCTCACCGGCACCAGCAATTTTATCCAGCAGATTTACCAGGCGTTTTTCCTCGTCAATTGCACGAACCTCTCCGAGCTGGTCCGCACCGGCAAGATGGATTTCCTGCTGCTGTTGCCGGTCAACACCCGTTTCATCGTTTCCCTGCGGCAGGTGGACATCCCGTCGTTCGCCAACGCGGCCTTTGCCGTCTGCGTGATGGTTTACGCGGCCGGCAAATTACACCTGCACCCGACCGCCGGGCAGCTGCTTGGTTTTGCCGGTCTGTGCGCCGTCGGGCTCCTGATTCATTATTCGCTCATGTTCATGCTCGCCGCGGTGAGCTTTTGGACGGTGCGGGCGCAGGGCATTGTGTGGGGCTACTATAACCTGTTCAACATTGCGCGGATGCCGGACGACGCATTCCGCGGTACGTTCAAGGCCGTGTTCACCTTCGCCCTGCCGGTGTTGCTGGTATCCAATGTGCCGGTGCGCGTGTTGGCGAATATGTGGATCTCGCCCTCCTCGTGGCTGGTGCTGCTGGGACTGGGCGTCACCTGGGCGTTCATCTCCGAATGGTTCTGGCGTTTCTCCGTCCGTCGTTACACCAGCGCAAGCTCGTGAAGCGTTATGGACTGCGGTGACATGTCATTCGTCCCGCAATGCGGGACGCCGACAGGTCGGCGCACTCCAAATTGAATTGCCTTCGCTCGCTTCGCTTTTTATCGTTCGCCGAATGAAAAAGACTCCGTGGGTATTACTTCGGGTTGTTGCGGCGATCACCATTTTAACCGCGCCGGCATCGTCCGCTCAAAACACGAATGTAGCCGGCACGAATGTCCCGTCGATCCAGGGGGCCAACGAGGTGGCCCAAAACACAGCCATCGTTCCCGTGCCGCGCGATCCGAAATGGGTCACCCGCCACGAGGGTTTTGTGCAGGAAGCGAAGCAGGGCGGCATCGACATCCTGTTCCTGGGCGATTCCATCACGGATTTCTGGCGCAACCGGGGCTCGAATGTCTGGAACCGGTATTATGCGCCGCGTCACGCCGCCAACTTCGGCATCAGCGGCGACCGCACCCAGCATGTGCTCTGGCGCATGGACAATGGCGAACTTGACGGCATCAAGCCCCGGGTGGTCGTGCTCATGATTGGCACCAACAATACCGGCAAGGAAAGGGACAATAAAACCCCGCGCAATACCGTCCCGGAAACCATTGCGGGCGTGCAGGCGGTGGTCCGGGAATTGCGCGCGAAGCTGCCGGACAGCAAAATCCTGCTGCTGGCCATTTTCCCGCGCGGGACCCTGGAGGATCCGCAACGCGCCCAGGTCGCCCTGGCCAACACGGTGATTGCCAAGCTCGATGACGGCAGAATGGTGAAATATCTCGATATCGACCCGCAGTTTCTGGAGGCCGACGGCACGCTGCCGAAATACATCATGCCGGATTCGTTGCATCCCAACGAACACGGCTACCAGATCTGGGCGGACGCCATGAATCCGACGCTGGATCAAATGCTGAAATAGGAGCGCGAGCGCGCGGGCAGGGGAACCATCCGGCATGGGGTTGCGTTCGAGAGTGCTGCGGCTGACAGCCGCGGTCCGGAATTTAAATTTGTTTGAATCAAACCTGCCCCATGCTAGTTTTCATCGGGTCAACTTGTTCATGCGAAACGCAACTTGGGGTCGGTTCATTTCCGGGGCGGGCATGGTTTTGTTCCTCGGTTTTATTTCCTGTGCCGCCGCGGCGCCCGCTTTGCCGGCCATCCCCGCCGGCCTGGCCGACGGCGCCAATCACGGGGCCGTGACGATCTACCGCGTGCAAACGACCGTCACCAATCCGGCCACGGCTTTTACCAATGGGCTGGTGGCCAGCCCGGAAATTACACTGGACGGCAATGCGCTCACCATCAGCAATAGCCTGAGGCTCGACCCATCGTCGGTGATAAATTTTGTCGTGGGCACCAATGCGGTTGCACTGGTGGTGGCCGGCGACCTTGATCTGGGCGGAAGAATCAACGTGAGCGCTGGTGCCGGGTTCACCAATGGGACCTACACCCTTTTCACCTATGGTGCCGGCCTGGCCTGGGGACCGCCGGTACTGGGTGCCACGCCGCCGGGTTATGCCTGCACTCTGGACACCCACACGCCCGGTCAGGTGAACCTGGTGGTTCGACGGCGTCCGGCGCCGCCGACCGGGTTTGGAATCATCCGTGAATAAACTGCGGCCGCCGCGAATTTGCCCGCGAGGTTTTCCGATGGCGGCGATGGGGTAACCGGGAGGGGCTATTTGCCGGCCAGCGCCTTGGCCACGGCGGTGTCCAGGGCGTCCCCGCGCAAATCCTGGCCGATGATTTTACCATTGCCATCAAGCAGATAAGCGGTCGGGATGCTTTGAATCCCGTATTTTACAGCCAGCTGGTTGCTCCAGCCCTGGCCGTCGAAAAACTCGGGCCAGGACATGTTCATTTGCTTGGTGTAATCCAGCAGCTTTTGCCGGTCTTCGTCCAGGCTGATCCCGATGACTTCGAAGCCTTTGCCGTGGTATTTCTGGTAGGCGGCCACGACGTTGGGGATTTCGCCCCGGCACGGTCCGCACCAGGTCGCCCAGAAATCAATCAACAACACCTTGCCCTTGTAACTGGCGATGGACAATGGCTTGCCGTTGACGTCCTTCTGGCTGAAGTCGGGGAAGGCCGCGCCCACCACCAGGTTTTGCCGGATTTTTTCCGCGGCCTTTTGTTTTTCCTCCTGTTGCTGCATCGCCACGACAAACGCAGTGCCTGCAAAATCGGTTTTGAGCTGCTTTATCAATTCGTCGGCCTTGGCCGGGTTCTCAAGCACCTCTCGGTAGAGCATCGCCTTCATATATAGAATCTGGGCCACGGCATCCGTCTTTTCACCCTTGTGTTCCGCGAGCAGAACATCGAACTGCTTGAGGTCGCTCGCCAGTTCCGCCTCCGTGTTTTTGCCGCTCTGGATGTCGGTCCGCACCTTCACAACCAGGGCCTTGAGTTCATTGGTGGGATCGCCGGCCACGGCCGGGGAGATGAATGGGTTCGCCGACATCAAGGTGACCGCCGCGAGGGCGAAAAAAAGTTTTGTTTTCATGTGGGAACAGATAGGGATGATTTTGGCCGGTGCTGACGGCCAAATTATCGTTCCCCGGCCGGGCTATGTCAACCCCGGAGGTATCCCGGCCGGCTATTCGTTGTGGGGGATCCGGATGGTGCTGCCGCCGATGAATTCCCGGATGACCGCATCGCCCGGGATGAGATTGCCATCGGCCGCCTGTGCTTTGGTAAAACCGGCCACCGACTCGAGCAACGCCTTCACCCGGTCGTAACGGATGCGGGCATCCAGAAAACCCGTATACGGTGCAAAATCCCCCGGCGGGGGCAGCAGGCCGTCGGCGCCGATGAAGAACGGCTTGAGCGCGGGCAGGTCGAAGGGGAAGCCGCCGTTGATGATGTGGTCGCCCAATCCCATGAGCGGGATGATGCTGAACAACTCGCCATAGCGGACATAGTGCCAGTGTAAAATCGTACGCAAGGCGCTATGGTTGCGATGCTGCGCATCGCGCAGCATGCGCCGGATGAGCCGGACGTCGGTGAACTGCGTCAGCTGCTTTGTGCTCCCGTCACCCTCGTACAACAGGTTCAGGGTCTCGATGTACAGGCGGAATTGCATGGCAGCGTCAATGCCTTCGGTAATGGGCGGATAAAACCCGTGCAGGCAATCCAGCAGCAGGATCTGGCCGGGCTCCAGCCGGACCGGCTTGGTGGTCATGCGCCGGCCTTCCTTGAAACTATAAACCGGTTTTTCAATCGTCTGCCCCTCGAGCAATGCCCGGAGATGCTGGTTCAACAGCTGGATATCCAGCGCTTCCGGCGTTTCATAGTTCCGGTCGTTGATCCAGTCGGTCGGATGTTCGACCAGCGACCAGAAATAGTCGTCGAGATTGAGCATCAAAAACCGCAGGCCCTGTTGTTCGAGCCGCTGCGTCAGTTTGACCGTGGTCGTGGTCTTGCCGGACGAACTCGGGCCGCTCACCCACATCATCCGCAAAGGATCGCCCGCGTTCAGCCGGGACATTACTTTTTTTGCCGCCTCGTCCAGCGACCGTTCATAAACCTCCAGCGAGGCTTCGATCACCCCCCGGATGCGCCCGCTGTGGACGGCGTCGTTCAGGCCCGTTATCGTGTCCACCCCGTGCCGATGGTTCCAATCGAGGATTTGTTGCATCCGTTCGCGGGGAAAACCATTGCCGGAAAAATTTTCCGGCGTCAGCGCTCCTTCCCGCAGCCAGTGCCGGCCCCAGCGATAGCATTCGTACGCATCGGCGGTGTTCTGGAAGCCGTAGCTGCGCAGCGCGTGCAACACCTCATCCTGGATGCACTCAATCGTCGGCGGAAAATTTGAAATCAGGTGGTGCGGGTCGGAGTTGAGGCAGACGATGGCGGCGTCCGCCAGGAAACCCGCGACGGCTTCATCCGTGGGATGCGCCTTGAAAACCTGTTCATTCACGCCCGGCAGGAAATCCCGCTGAAAGCCGCCGATGGATTCAGCGGCGCGCAGGATGGCCTTGCCGATGCGGCCGGAGTCGAATTTGACGAGGGCCCGGTTGCGCTTCTGGACTTTGACAATGCGGTTTTGAACTGGCATTGCCGCGAACTATAACGCAGCCGGACAAACACACAATGCCGTTTCCACCCGTTGGATTAAGCGCAAATTCTCCTGAAAATTAGCCGGAATCTACCAGTCCGGCGCCGTTTGAACCGTGGTTTTGGGAGCGGCGGCCGGGGCAGTTTTTTTGGTGGTATTGGCGGATGTGGCATTGCCGGACGACTTGGTCGGGGCCGGCTGGCTGGCGATGAGCTTGAGGGGCTTGGGCTTGGGCACTTCCTTGTAGTCGCGCGGCACGGCAAACGACGAGGTGTCCAAAGGTGTTTCCTTGGCTGAAATCAAGGCCAGCGTGATCGTCTGGCCGCCGCCGCTGACCGAAGACCTCACCACCATGCCCGGCAGCATGCTCAATTCGGGGCTCGTGTCATTGTCCGTGCCGGCCGTCTTGTCCAGCACGGCGATGTCGTTCCGGATCCGGGCGTAATCGGGAAAGTTTTTGGCCACCCAGGCTGTCCCCGTGATGCCGCGGGCATTCGACCAGGTATAAAGTTCCGTATCGTAGTCACCCACCTTCTGGGTTTTGCCCGTGGCGCGTGGCTGGGGCGCCGCGGAGCGGGCGCCGGACGGTTTGGGCCGGTTCATCGGTGCGCCGGGTGACTTTAAAAATAATTTCTGGGAATGCATCAGGCTGATGGTTTCACCCGTGTCCAAGTCCGTGATGGTGCTCTGGGCCTGCGGCTCGCCGGCGTACAGGTCCATGCGGACCTTGGTGCCCTTGATCTTCATGGTGGTCACGCCGTTGTAGTTCGGGGTGACAATTTGCTGTTGCAAAGTCAGGTCCGCCCGGCTGCCGGTGGCGGTGCCAGCGATGGCCAGCAGAATGAAAATTCGTTTCATACGGTGTGATGTTCGTTTCAGTTCGGACGGAAGAAAAGCAAAAAACGTGCCGCAACGGAAAATAGCGCCGCCGCGCCGGATATAAAAAATCTGTCCCGGTCCGTCGCTTTGACCCCTGCGGTTGAGCGTCCGGAACGTGCTGGTGGACACTTTGATGCCCGCTTCTCTGAGGGTTTTGACGGTACAGACCGTGGTGAACGACGTCGAATGTCGTGTCGGAACGGAACCTGCCGGGATTGGTTTTCTCCTCAAGCTCAAATCCGATATGAGGGCGGGAACAAATCCGCCGGTCCCGCCTCTCAATGGAGGAAGAAATGGCTGGGCGAACCGCGCGGCGGTTTTCGGCTGTGTCAGAGCGCTTTCCAAAACGGAACAAGATTGAAAGAAGAAAGGGATCAAATGATTGCAGCCATTCGTAGACAGCAACGCGCCGCGAGGCGATTCATCGGCCTGTGTGCCTGGTTGACCGCAGCGGCGGTTTTCAGCCCGATCGGCCTTCACGCCCAGGGTTATGCCGTAACCAATCTCGTGGCCGATCTTCCGGGCGCGCTCAACCAGGACACCAACCTGGTAAATGCCTGGGGCCTGGTGGTCCTGCCCAAAAACCTGCTCCTCGTCAACGCCAACGAAAACAGCATCGCCGGGTTCTACGGGACGGACGGAACCCCCGGCGGCGTTTATATCGGGGTGGACTCCGCCCCGAGCGGACTCGTGTTGAACCCCGGCGGCGGCTTCAAGATTCCCGACGGGCAGATGATGCGTCCCAGCACCCTGATCTTTGTCACGGAGGCCGGCGGCATTCTGGGCTGGAATGAGCGTTCCTCCGATTCCAACGCGTTCCTGGCCGTGGACAATTCGATTTTCGACGCGGTTTACAAGGGGGTGGCGATCCTGAACAACCGGTTGTT
The DNA here is from genome assembly GCA_964413165.1 of uncultured Bifidobacteriaceae bacterium. Lineage (GTDB taxonomy): Bacteria > Verrucomicrobiota > Verrucomicrobiia > Limisphaerales > UBA11358 > UBA11358. Next base: position 4,148 of record CAYPSF010000007.1, on the reverse strand, counting down.
CGCCGCCGACTTCAAGGGCGGTTTCATTGACGTTTACGATTCCCGCTGGAACTGGCTGGGCTCGTTCAGCGATTCGCATGTTGACGCGGGGTTCGGGCCTTTCAACGTGGCGGCCATTGACGGCCTGCTTTACGTGACCTTTGCCAAGCGGCTTGCGCCCGATTTCGAGGATGACGAGGCGGGTCCCGGCAACGGTTTTGTGGATGTGTTCACGGCCAATGGCCGTTTCGTGCGACGGTTGGTTTCCCATGGCGCACTGAATTCCCCGTGGGGCATCGTCAAGGCCCCGGCCCATTTCGGAAAATTCAGCAACGCGCTCCTCGTCGGGAATTTCGGCGACGGCCTCATCAACGCCTACAGCATCAAGACCGGTGCTTTTCTGGGCGCCGTATCGGATTCGGAGGATACGCCCATTGTCCTTGACGGACTTTGGGCCTTGGATTTTGGCACCACCAAGGTGAACAAGAAAATGGTTCCGACGTTGTTCTTCAGCGCCGGGCCAAATGGCGAAAACGACGGCGTTGTCGGCAAAATCACGGCGAACTGAATTTGTGCTTTCGAAGAGGGAGGGGTCGGTGCGCTCTGAACCAACCCGTGTGGGTTGAATCCGGCCGCCCTCTTCGGAATTTTTTTGTCCGGGGGGACAACCGCCCGGCGTTGGATCATCACCCGTCACCGGCCGCGAAGTCTTTTGGAGCGGGTTCTCTTCCGGGCCCGGGTAGAGGCTTGGATTGCCCGACGCGCCCAGGCAACGAGTTCCGGCGGGTTTTCCAGCACATCCGGCGGCACTTCGTGATAACTCATCATCAGCGTACGCCCCTTGGACTCGTAGGTGAACGGGCCCATGCCGCGCGCCGTGTAATCCGCCTGTGATTCGGCGTCCGTTTTAAAGAACAACCGCCCCTCGTCCAGGATCCCGAAAAAGAATTCGCCCCGGTACAGTCCATGGGCGCCAAACATCGCCCGGGCGCGCAGGTCAGGCAACGCGCCCAGCTGGTCGAGCACAAATTCCTTGAATGATTCGTCCGGCATGGGGCAAAGGAATGGTCGTTCAATGATCTTTCAGCCGGATCGTGTCGCCGGTGTCTTCCACTTCAAACAGTTGCGCGCGTTCATCCGGCGCATGGTCCGGCCGGTGCAGAATCATCATCAACTGCCCGTCAAATCGATGGAACAACATCGGATGACCGCCATCAGCGGTGAACAACGGCCGGGCCTGTTGCTCCCACGGGCCAGCGAGGCGGCCGGATTTTGACACCGCGACACCCACGGTATAGCCGCCGGAGCCGAAGCCCGACCAGACCATCATGAGCTTCCCGCTTTGCGAACGGTAAAGATAGGGGCCATCCGTGACGTGACAGCCGTATTGCTCCGACTTCCGGTTCCACGGGGCGTCGCTGGCCTGGAACATCCATTTGGGCTCGCCGACTGTGCCGGATAAATCGTCCTTGAGCTGAATGTATTCCATCCGGCCATCCGTAATTTGGACCCATTCGTGGGAAAAAACCATGTGCGGCGCTCCGTCCTCCATCCAGAATGTCCCGTCCAGCGTCATCATGTCCGCGGGCAGGGTGGCATGGTTCGCGAATGGCCGGAACGGTCCGGCCGGGGAATCGGCCACCAGAACCTGCGATCCCCGTTTCACGCGGGGTCGCCAGTCACGCCATTGTTCCGGAAACCGGTCGTCCGTGTTGAACGTGAGGAACAGGTAAAATTTTCCCCGGTAGGCGTGGAGTTCCGGCGCCCAGATGCCGCGTTGCGCCCAGAAATCCGCCGGCACCTCAAAAATCACCCGCGGCCCTTCCCACGTTTCCAGGTCCCGGCTCGTGTACTCGATCACCGCCGGCCGGCCGTTGGTCCCACGCTGGCCCGTGGAACTGACAAGGTAATACATGCGCGAATTGGTGTCCGGCCAGACGCAGCAATCCCGCAGGCGCACTTCGGACAACCGGACCGAATACGGCGATCCGGCGGAAACGACCGCATCGGTGTCCGCACCGGAAGCAATCACGGCGGTGCCCGCCAGCCAGAGGACCGCCGAAACGATGAACGATTTCATGGCGGGAAGATTTAACGAAAAGCTGCCAGAGAGCAAAGCGTTTTGGTGTGCACCGTGGGACGGGGTACAGCTCAATTTTTAAGCCGGCGTCCCGTTCGGAAGGAACCACCAAGGATAGTCCGGCATTTCAATGCCGGGACAGATTAGCAAGTTGGCCAGTCCCGCAGGAACGGCTGAAAAAACGTTTCTATTCAACCGTCCCTTCGGGACTGATGGCCCTATCATCAAATCCCGGCGTTCAAACGCCGGGCTATTTTCAAAATGTCCCTTCAGGACATAGTGTTTTGGCTTGTCCAACATGAACGGATTCATCAACCCGCGGTGTCTTCATGGTCCGGCAATCGGGCGAAGTAAAAACAGGCGCCTGCCACGAGGGCGGAAAAGCCCAGGATGAGGATCGCCTGGGTGCCGGGTTGCTTCAGGTCCTCTGACCAGTCCTGGATCAAAGTCCCCATTTTGCCGTACAGCAAGCCCATCTGCCGTTCCGCCGGCCGGTTAAATCCCAACATGGAAGGGTCATCGCCCGGGCCGGCGGACCGGGTCCCCAGCCAATAAACCGTTCCCGCGCCGCCCAGTCCCAGCACCAGCGCGATAGTGCCGATCAACCTGAGTCGGGCGCTCGACCGGGAGGATGACCGGATGCCGGGGTTCTCGTTATGGACCGTCATGTGCCGGATGTTTTACGGGTATCGTGGGTGAAAGACAAGTTTGCCGGCAGTAGCATTAGACATTGTTCCGCGTATCGCTTTCATTGGCTTTAGCTGGATTTGATTACAGTCTGATTGCCATTGGCCGGTGCAAATCCACTTGCGCCGGCATCCTGGCCAAAACAAGTAGGCCCCGGCCCCGGCGTGGCGCACGTCAGCGCAGGGAATTTTTGTCCCGGTATTAAAGGGAGGAAATGGCCTATTGCAGTCCATGTCCTGGGCGGCGAATGGGCGCAGTAGAGACTTTACATCACGGAAAACTGAATTTGTAGAAACGACTCGGGAAATTGGTCCATTGCGGATCGCTGAAATAGACCAAGCCACCGCTTAGGACGTTGGTTGATAGAGGGACCCAGACCGGGTTGGCCAGATTTGTACAGGCTTGCAACACGAAGACGAGATTCGATCCGCCGCCGACATTGAACCCGAATTGATTGTTCAGTATCCCAAAATGATCACCGCCGGTTTGTGCCTGTGGATTCCATAATACGGCAGGACGACCATCAAATGTGTTCCCCCAACCGATAGTTTCGGGAAGATAATAAATCGTCGCATTGTTATCGGCCAAGAAAACGGACATGTCGTTCGTAACCGTAGGTGCATTGCCGTTGAAGTACACGCCGGTCAGGTTTGGACTGTTGCCAAAGGCATCAGACGTAATATTGGTGACACTGGCTGGAACGGCCACGCTGGTCAAATTGGGGCAGTCGCCGAACGACCAATATCCGAGGTTGGTTGTGCCATTGGGGATTGTGTAGCTCCCGATTCTGCCGGGTGGATATGCGATGAGCGAGGTTTGGTTCCGATTGAAGAGCACCCCGTCCAAACTGCAGTAATTGAGGTTGTTTGCGTTCACCGTTATATTGGTCAGACTGAAACATGCGTTAAAGACAATCCCTATGGTCTGGACGCCCGCCCCGAGGCTGATGTTCCGAAGACTGTGACAGTTGTCAAAAGCTGATTGAGCGATATTTGTGACGCTGTCGGGAATCGCGACGTTTGTTAAGACGGTACATTCAGCGAATGCACCGTTTCCGATATTGGCCAGGTTGGTGCCAAAGGATACGCTTGTCAGGCCACAGACGTTAAACGCACCGACCCCGATACCGGTGACACTTGGAAGCGCGATGCTTCCTAAGCTGGAACAGTGCCAAAACGCGTTGTACCCTATATCGGTGACGCTGTTGGGAACCGCGGCGTTGGTCAAGGCGTAACATTCAGAAAACGCTTCCGACCCGATATCGGTGACGCCGTCCGGAATGACTATGCTCGTCAATTTGGAACATGCGAGGAACGTCGTAGTGGGGATGCCGGAAATATGGGTGCCAAGCGTGATGCTGTTCAAAGCAGTGCAATTATAGAATACATTGGTCCCGAGCATG
>CAYPSF010000006.1:0-57699 GCA_964413165.1 uncultured Bifidobacteriaceae bacterium | reverse complement strand
CCACCAACCTGACCCTGTCGCGGGCCGGCTGGACCCGCGTGTCGACAAACATCTTTGACGCCAGCGGCAATTTTAACGTCACCAATGCCGTTGTGCCCGGCGCACCGCGAAGTTTCTTTACCATCCAACTGCAGTAATCAATAAAGCATGTCATCGTTGAAGTTTTACATTGGTTGCCAGAACCGGACACCGGGCGGTGGGGGTGCCGCCCGGTGTCGCCATCACCGCGGGGCTTTCACCCTCATTGAACTGCTGGTGGTCATTGCCATCATCGCCATCCTGGCTTCCTTGTTGTTGCCGTCGCTAAGCGCCGCCAAGGAAAAAGGCAAACGCGCGTTGTGCACTGGCAACCTGAAGCAGATCGGGGTCGCCTGCTCCATGTATGCGAATGATAACAGCGACATATTTCCCCGGGCCGCCTATGACTCCGGGTGGACGCAACAAAATCCCATCAAGTTGGATGACACCTTGCTGGCGGAAGCGACCGAACTGGGATTCACCACCGGCAATGCCAATGTTCAAGGAGGCGACAATATGTCTCCCTCCGTCTGGACCTGCCCCAATCGGCCGACGCTTCCCGCCAATGGCGGCGCGGCCTGGGCTTTGGGTTACGCCTTTTTCGGCGGGGTTACCAACTGGTACGTCGGCACCACCCCCATCTCCAAGAAATCTGCGAGCCCCGTGAAGGCCACGACCTCCCGGCCAAGCTGGATGCTGGCGGCGGACCTGGTGGTTAAACTGGGCAACGTGTGGGGTGATGACATCGCTTTTGCCGCCCCCACGAACGGCTGGCACAATTTGCCGGCGCATAAGCGGGCCGGCAGCGTGATGCCCGCCGGCGGCAATGAGGTTTTTGTGGATACCTCGGTCCAGTGGATCCAATCCGGCAAGATGGTCAATCTTTACAGCTACGTTGCCGGCGGGCGCTATTTTTACTTCTACCAGGAGGAATTGGGCGCCGCGGCGGCCATCATCAATCCGACCATGATGGGGCCGCAATAACTGCCGCACCGGCAAAATTGCTCCGCCGTCAAAAACCCCACGTTGTTGTGAAACGCAAATCACCCACGCCGGTAAAAATGCATCGGTCCGGCTTCATACAAATTTCTCACGCCATTCGCATCCGGGTGTTCCTGGTTTTGCCGGCGCTGGTCGCGGTCCATACGGCCCTGGCCGGCGGCGCCCTCCAACCCTACACCCCGGATACCAACACGCTGCATCTCTGGCATCTGGATGAATCCGCCGCCCCGGCGGTGGACTCCGTGCCCGGCGGCACGAACCTGACGGCCCTGGCCGGCGGCGCGACGCTGGGCAACCCCTCCTTCCCCGGTTTTGGCTCGGCATTGAGCACGCGTGATGGCGGCCAGAGCGGGACCGCCGCCGCCAGCAAGGACGCCGCGCTCTCGTCGCTGCCGCTGGTCAATGGCACCGGCGATAACGTTTCCCTCTCCCTGGCCAACGCCACCAACGGCGCCTTCACTTTTGAAGCCATCGTGCGGATTGATTTTAATCCAGCGCTCAACCTGGGCGCCGCCGGCAACGGCCGGAACACCGGCATGCAAATCATCAGCGGCGAAGGCGACACCGACCCGGAACGCGTGTTTCAATTCCGGCTCGACCCGGTCGGCTTTGGCAGCGGCGACAGCACCGTGCCGCGCCTTGAATTCATCAACCTCCATCAAAACGCCGGCATCCAGAGCGTCATCGTGCCCATCCCCACCAACGGTCCGGACGCCATCGCCTCGAACCAGTGGTATCATGTGGCGGTGGCGTACAACGGCAATGAGGCCACCCTCGATAACATCAAATTCTATTGGACGCTCCTGAACACGAACCGTTCCAGCGCCGATCTCATCGGCAAGGATGTCCTGTTCTACGATCTGGCGGCGGGTGCGGGCTGCGATTTCGTCATCGGCAACGAAGGCCGGGCCACCGGCGGCTCCTCGGACAATTTTGTCGGCTTGATCGACGAGGTGCGCATCAGCAGCACAGCCCGGGGACCGTTGGATTTTTATTTCACCAACGATTCCGACGGCGACGGCCTGCCCGATGACTGGGAGATCACCTGGTTCACCAACCTCACCGCTTACACCGGAACCGACGACCCCGACGGCGACGGGTTCTCGAACCTGGAGGAATTCGAGGGCGGCTCCAACCCGATGCTGGCTGCGTCCACTCCCTATGACACCGACGCGGACGGCCTGCTGGATTTCTGGGAGGATTATTATTTCGGCACACTCGCGTATGGCGCGGCGGATGATCCCGACGGCGACGGCTTCACCAATCTCGCGGAATACGAGGCCGGCACAAATCCGACCAACGCAGCATCGACCCCCGCCGACACGGACGCCGACGGCCTGCCGGACGCGTGGGAGATGTTGTATTTCGGCACGCTCAGCTATGGCCCGACCGATGATCCCGATGCCGACGGCTTCACGAACCTGCAGGAATATCAGGCCGGCACAAATCCCGCCATCGCGAACTCTCCACTGCCGGCTCCGGCACTGCCGGCCACCACGTTCATCCCCATTGACAACGGCAACACCAACACGAGCGAGTTTGGTTACGCCGGTTCTTCCGCGATCAACGCCGTGGCCTTCATCCGGTCCGGGTTGATGACCGTGGGGAATCAGCAGTTCATGACCTGGTATTACCGCAATGCCACAAATGCGAGCGATACGAACAATAACCGGATCGCTGTTGCCCGGCGCAATCTGGACACGAACCGGTGGGAAATCTTTCACGTGCCTTACACCGCCAATGACATTACGGATGGGCACGACGTGATCAGCTCAGGAATCGACGGCGACGGTTACCTGCACATCTCCTGGGGCATGCATGGCAATTCCTTCCTCTATGCCCGGTCCACGACGCCGGTGACCGGCAGCCAGCCCATCGCTTTCGGCGCGCCCACCACGATGACCGGCGGCGAGAATAATGTCACCTACCCGCAGTTTCTCACCCTGCCCAACGGCGACCTGCTTTTCATCTTCCGCGAAGGCTCGTCCGGCGCCGGGGATACGTTCATCAACCGTTACGACCACACGACCCAGGCCTGGACGAACCAGCAATACAACGCCGGGCAACAACCGTTCGTCAAAGGCACCTGGCCGACCAGCTACAACTGTTACCCGAATATGCCGTGCCTGGATGCCGCGGGTAATTTATTCTTCATCTGGGTCTGGCGCGCCACCCCCGCCTATGAATCCAACCATGATTTCAGCTATGCCCGGTCCACCAACGGCGGGCTGACCTGGTTGCGTTCTGACGGGACACCTTATGCGCTCCCCATTTCCGCCAACGGGGAAAATGGCGACACCAACACCACGGCGGAACGCGTGCTGACCATTCCCCAAAATTCCAGCCTGATCAACCAGGCGGGCATGTGCCTGGATACCAACGGCCAGCCGGTGGTCGCCACCTGGTGGGCCCCGGGCACACCCACAAATAATTTTCGCCGCCAATATATGGTCCTCTTCCGCTCCACAAATGGCTGGGCGGTCCGCCAGGTCTCCAATCGGACCAACGACCCGCCCGGCACCATGTTTCTCGATGGCAATGTCCGCGATCTCGGCCGCCCGGTGGTCGTCACCGACAAGCAAGACCGCATCATCGTGCTTTACCGTGATAATCAGGGCTTCAACGGGCTGACCGTTGTCAGTTCATTGCCCCGGGCGGTTGACCCCGACCGGTTGCTGTGGACGAGCTTCGATCTTACCGCCACCAACCTGGGCAATTACGAGCCGGTGATTGATCTGGCGCGCTGGCAGCGGGACAACGTGATGGACATTCTTTATCAACCCAGCAGCGGCCTCGGCTACATACCGCCCGCCAATAACGCTTCACCCATCGGCGTGCTGGAGTGGAATGCCGCCGCCTGGTTTGCCCACCAGCCCGCAGTGCAACTGGCGGTCGTCAATTCCGGGCAGGACGCCGCCGTTTCCTTCCCCTCGCAAACCGGCTGGGGCTACCGGCTCTGGGCCAGCTCGAATCTCCTCGCGAACTGGCAGTCCGCCGGCACCATCGTCGGCACCGTCACCGGCAATGGTTCGCCGCTGCAGATCGTTCACACCAACGGCGCGGTCGGCCCGCAACGCTACTGGCGGCTGGAAATCAAGGAAGGAGGATTTTGACGTGATTCACTCCCGGGCAGTTCTTGGTGGGCGAAGATTGATTTTGACGGCGCTCATCGTGGCTCCGCTGATGGCGGCGGGGCAGACCTTGAGCATCACCAACGGCATCCACACTTACAGCTCCCTCGCCAACACCACGGTCGACCTGACCAATCGTTCGGAGTTGCACATTACCGGCACCAACAGCCCGATTCCCGGTTGCGTCATTAATCTGAACTCGTCCGATGCCTGGTTTTTCCTGGACAGCATCCCGCCCGCCAGTGTCGTTTCCAGCTATCTCGGACAGATCACGGTGAATGGCGCGGCGGCGGTGGTGAACAGCAATGTGCGCGTGGTCGAATATGCCATGGGAACGGTGGTGATCCCGCAATCACCCGCTTTTCTGCCCTTGCAGGTTTTTTCCGGAAGCCAGTTCACCGGCGCTTCCATGCAACTGGGTCTCTACACCTATTACAACAGCGGCAATCTGGGCGTGATGAATAACGCCATCACCTCCTTCAAGCTGAAACGCGGTTACATGGCCACTTTCGCGCAACAGGCGGATGGCAGCGGCATCAGCCGGGTGTATGTCGCCCAGGACGGCGACCTCGAGGTGGGAGCGCTGCCCGGCAGCCTGAACGACGCGACGGGATTTATCCGGGTTTTCCCCTGGCGCTGGACGGGCAAGAAGGGCTGGTCGGGCGCAGTCCAACCGCTGGTCAATCCACTCTGGAGTTATGACTGGGACAATTCCACGACCTCGACGCGGAATACGGAGTACGTCCCCATGCGGCACGACGCGAATTGGAACGCGTATGCCAACATCAACAACAAGCAGGATTCCACCCATGCGCTCGGTTTCAACGAACCGGATTCGGCCTCCCAGGCCAATATGACCGTGGACCAGGCGATTGCCGCCTGGCCGAACCTGATGGCCTCGGGCCTGCGCCTGGGTTCGCCGGCGCCCACCGACGGCGGGCAGGCCTGGCTGTACAGTTTCATCGACAAGGCGGACGCTTTGAATTACCGCGTGGATTATGTGGCGTTTCATTTTTACCGGTGCGGCTATACGGCCACCCAGTTGCACGACCTGCTCTGGGGCATTCACGTCCGGACTCATCGCCCGGTGTGGGTGACGGAATTCAACAACGGCGCCAACTGGACCACCTGTGCCGTGCCGACCCTGGACCAAAATGCCCAGGTTATCGGTGATTTCATCAACATGATGGACCAGGCGCCGTTCGTGGAACGCTACGCGATTTATAACTGGGTCGGGGACACCCGGGCCATGGTGGACGCCAGCAATGCGTTGACTCCGGCGGGCGTGGTTTATCTCAATGAAGTCTCCCCCAATGCTTACCTGCAAGAGTTCCCAGCCGGCGTCGGCACCGAGGCGAACTACCTCTTTGACGGTGATGGGCGGGACCGCACCGGCGGCGGCAACGACGCCCTGCTGGGCGGAGCGCCGGCCTTCACCACCGGCCCGTCCGGCCAGGCCATTCAACTGGACGGCGTTCACGATTTCATCCAGGTGCCCGCCAACGTGGGCGACAGCTCCAATTTCACCTTCGCCGCCTGGGTCAACTGGACCGGCGGAGCAAACTGGCAGCGCATCTTCGACTTTGGAGCTGATACCGGCCAATACCTGTTCCTGACCCCCAGTTCCGGCGCCAACACGCTGCGCTTTGCCATCACCACCGGCGGCGGCGCCACCGAACAACACCTGGAAAGCAGCCCGCTGACTCCCGGCGTATGGACACATGTGGCCGTCACGATCAACGGCACCACCGGCAAACTGTTCGTCAACGGCGCCCCCGTTGCCACCAACAACAGCCTGACGGTCAACCCGGTCGCGGTAATGACCAAATACAATTATCTCGGCAAGAGCCAGTTTCCCGCTGACCCGCTCTTTGCCGGCCAGTTGGATGGCGTCTTTATCGCGGGGTATGCCCTGACGGATGCCCAGGTGGCGGCCCTGCCAGGCACTCTGCCACCGCAGTTTGCCAGCGACCCCATCCTGAAAACGAATGCCTACTGGAATCAACCCTACAGCGGCTCGATCACCGGCGACGCGAGCGATCCCGCCAGCAGCACCCTCGCTTTCAGCAAGCTGGATGGCCCGGCATGGTTGGTCGTGGCCGCTGACGGCAGTTTGAGCGGCACCCCGGGCCTGCCTGATCTGGGAACGAATACCTTCACAGTCCGCGTCGTCAACGCCGGCGGGATGGCGGCCATCACAAGACTGACGATTGCCGTAAGGTCGCTCACACCACAACCCGCGAACCCCGGTTTCGAAGCGCCCGCCACCGCAGCCTACGTTTATAATCCGGTCGGCGGATCATGGACGTTCAGTGGCGCTCCCGGCAATGGTTCGGGAGTTACCATCAATAATAGCGGGTTCACGGGCGGCAATGCCGCGGCGCCGGAGGGGGTTCAGGTCGGATTCCTGCAGGTCAACGGAACGATTTCACAAACCATCTCCGGGTTTGTTCCCGGCACCAACTACACGGTGAATTTCATGGCTTCGCAACGCCAAAACAAGGGCGGCGGACAATCGGGGGAAACATTCAATGTCACCCTGGACGGCTCGGTCATCGGCAGCTTTGCGCCGCCTCAATCCGGAGCGGCCTATCTGCAATACTCGACCAACTTCATCGCGACAGCGACGACCCACACGCTGGCGTTTGTCGGCACCGACTTGAACGGCGGGGACAACGCGGTGTTTCTGGACAACGTCGCCATTGTTCTGACCTCCGCGTTGCCACCGGCGCCCACGAGTCTGACCGCAACGCCGGGGAGCGGCCAGGTCAGCTTGAATTGGCCGGCCTCGCCCGGTGCGACGGGCTACCGGGTCAAGCGCGCCACAGCGAGCGGCGGGCCTTACACGACGATCGCCAGCCCGGCAACCACGAGCTTTACCAACACCGGCCTGGTCAATTATATGACCGGCTATTACGTGGTTTCCGCGACAAACAATGTTGGCGAAAGCGCCAACTCGACGGAAGCCAGCGCCGCGCCGGCGATCATCCCCGGCAACTTCGGATTCGAGACGCCCGGCACCGCCACCTACATCTACAATCCGGGCGGAGGTTCATGGACATTCAGCGGCGGCGCCGGCAATGGCTCGGGCGTCACCGCCAATAACAGCGGGTTCACCGCCGGCAATGCCGTCGCGCCGCAAGGGGTGCAGGTCGCATTTGTGCAGGTTAACGGTGCCGTTTCCCAGTTGATTTCCGGGTTCATCCCCGGCACCGCCTACACGGTTAAATTCATGGCCTCCCAAAGACGAAACAAGTCCGGCGGCCAGGCGGGCCAGACCTTCAACTTGAAAATAGACAACACGGTCATCGGCGGCTTTGAACCCAATCAGGCCTCGTCGAATTATGTGGAATACACGGACAACTTTATCGCCACCGCCACCGCGCACACGCTGGCGTTCGTCGGCACCGACCTGCACGGTGGTGACAACACGGCATTCCTCGACAATATCCGCATCACCGTGCCGCCGCCTGCCATCGTGCCCACGAATCTGTCGGCGATCGCCGGCGACGCACAGGTCGCGTTGAGTTGGGCGGCTGCGGCGGGAGCCACCAGCTACAACATCAAGCGCGCCACGGTCGGCGGCGGTCCTTACACCCCGGTTGCGACCGGCGTGAACGCCACCAATTTCCCGGATGTGAACGTGCTCGACGGTGTGGCCTACTACTATGTCATCAGTGCGGTGAACGCCAGCGGTGAAAGTGCCAACTCAGCTGAAGTCACCGCCCATCCCACTTCAACCATCCCGATCCAGGTCGACTACGTGTTGAATGGCAATCAATTGGCGATCACCTGGCCGCAAGACCATACCGGGTGGCTGGTGCAGGTGCAGTCCAATCCGCCGGCCGCCGGCCTCGGAACAAACTGGGTTACCCTGTCCGAAACCATCGGCACAAACATTTACTATGCACCCATCGATTCCGGTGGTGGCAGTGTTTTTTACCGGTTGATTCGCGAGTAAGGGTGCAGATGAGATGGATGACCCTCGCTGGCACGGTCCGGTCGAATTGCGGGTTTGCCGTACTGAAATGACTTGTTTTAACGCCTCCCGGTGCGCAACGGCGATGGCCATGTTGTTCTGTTGCTGGCTTGCCGCCGATTCTTTCGCCGCTCCGCCCGCCGGTTATTATCTCGTCTGGAGCGATGAATTTAATGCTGTTTCATTGGACGCCATCCGGTGGGATTATTGGCTGCCCGGCAACCGGCGCGATGCCGTCAACGTGACCAACGCCGTTTCGCTCAACGGTTCCAATCTGGTCATCACCACCTACTCCCTCGGCGGCGCCAATTATTCGGCTTTCATCGCAACTGATAAAACCTTCCGCTCGCGTTACGGTTACTGGGAGTCGAGGATCAAATGGAGCGACAGCAACGGCATGTGGTCGGCCTTCTGGATGCAATCGCCCACCATGGGAGCCGACCGCAACGACCCGCAAGTTTCCGGCTCGGAAATTGACTTCACCGAACACCGCCTGGTGGATGCCGCCACCAACGACATCGCTGGCCAGGTTCAGATGAACATCCACTGGAACGGCTATGGTTCCGCCGCCAAAAGTTCCGGCAGTGGCAACGTTGGCAGCGGCCTCGCTGGCGGCTTCCATACTTACGGATTTTTGTGGACGACCAATTCCTACTCCTTCCAGATTGATGGCTCGCCGGTTTACCACGGCGGCTCCGCCCCCGTCTCGCACAGCACCGGCTGGGTGGCGCTCAGCAGCGAAGTGGACGACACCTCGACGAAGTGGGCGGGGTTCATTCCCGCCGGTGGTTATGGCGACCTTGATACCAGCGCCGCGAAATTGACCGTGGACTATGTTCGCTATTATGCGCCGACAAACGCCCTGTTCTGGACGGGCGCGCTCTCAACCTCCTGGACCGAAGCCGCAAACTGGAATTCCAACCGGTCGCCCACCCCGGCCAGCGACCTGACGTTTTCCTATTTAAGCGGCTCCAACCTCGCCACCACTCCCGGGCAGGATTACAGCGTTCACGGACTTGTCTTTCTCAACACGCAGGACGGAATCTTCATCAGCGGCACCAACCGGTTGACCATCGGTACTGGAGGCGTGGACATGGTCGCTGCAAACCGCAACGTCACCCTGTCAATGCCCGTCACCATCGGTACAGCGCAAACATGGCTCATCGGTCCGAACCATCCCGGAAACATTCTGATTCTCAACGGCGATCTTTCCGGCGCCGGCGCCTTGAGCAAGGCCGGCCAGGGCACCTTGATTTTGAACGGCGCCAGCAGCTTTTCCGACGCGCTCTACGTGGACGCCGGCACGCTTCTGATCAATGGCTCGCTGGAGACCACCTGTCTGACGGTCAGCGGCGGCACGCTGGGTGGCAACGGCATTATCAATGGTCCGGTAATGGTGCGACCCGAGGGCAGGTTGGCGCCGGGAAATTTCACCGGCGCGCTCACCGTCAACAATTCCCTCGCCCTGGAGGGAACGACCTTGATTGAGCTGAACAAATCCGCGGCCACCAACAACGTCATCTGCGGCCTGACCGCCATCACATACGGCGGCACGCTGATCGTCACCAACCTGAGCGGCACATTGGCAGCCGGGGACAGCTTCAAACTGTTCAACGCTGACAGTTATTCCGGCGCGTTCACCAGCCTGTCTCCGGAGGCACCGGCTCCCGGGCTGGCTTGGAACACAAACACGCTGGCAATCGATGGCACGTTGCGCATCGCGGCCGCGGAACGGTCTGCCAATCCGGGTAGCCTGACAAACATCCGGTTGTTTTTCACCATGACGATGCCGTAAAGTCTGCGGCGTGACCCGTCGGACCGCCAAACCATAAAACATAACGACCCTCCATCACTCAACCTATGAATTCATTTACGGGGAAATTCTGGCCCATCCTCGCGCTGGGCCTGGTCAGTTCCATTGCCCTGGCAGCGGGTCCGGCTTCGCCGCGGGAACGCGTCTCACTGGATGCCGACTGGCGCTTCAGCAAGGGCGATCCCGCCGAAGTCACCAACCAACTGGCCTACACAAATATCCAGGATTGGGTGGAGGCCACCGGCGCTGAGTTCAGCACCAACGCGAACCTGACCGCGAAGAAGCGGCCCGAGGGAAATCCGGGCGGCGACATTGCCTATGCACAAAATGATTTCAACGACAGCCAGTGGCGCCTGCTGAATCTGCCGCACGACTGGGGTATCGAAGGGCCCTTCCAGCAGGGGCTTCCCGGTCAAACCGCCAAACTGCCGTGGTCGGGCGTTGCCTGGTATCGCAAACACCTGGAAATCCCCGCTTCCGACCAGGGCAAAAACATCTGCCTGGCTGTCGATGGCGCGATGGCTTACGCGACGGTCTGGCTTAACGGCCAGTTCGTCGGCGGCTGGCCTTACGGCTACGCCTCCTGGCAGGTCGATCTGACACCGTACATCAAATTCGGAGCGGAAAACGTCGTCGCCATCCGTCTCGACAATCCGCCGGATTCCTCGCGTTGGTATCCCGGCGGTGGCATCTACCGCAATGTGTGGCTCGTCAAGACCGGACCGGTTCATGTGGCTCATTGGGGAACCTATATCACCACCCCCTTGGTCGGTTCGCGAGCAGCCACCGTTGCCGTCCAGACCAGTATTGACAACGAATCTACGAACGACGTGGAGATCAATGTCGAAACGAAGTTTTACGAATTGGATGCCCAGGATGCCCGCCGGGGTGAACCGGTGGCCGCGCAGTCAACGCAGATGAAAGTGACCGCCGGGACGAATGCGACCGGCCGAATCACCGTGACCGTGGCGAATCCCAGGCTTTGGAGCATCGATCAACCCAACCGCTACCTGGCAGTGACCACCTTGAACCAGGACGACAAAGTAGTGGATGTGGTTGAAAATATTTTCGGCATTCGCACCATCGAATTCACAGTCACCGGCGGTTTCCTCCTGAACGGCAAACGCGTTCCGCTGAACGGGGTTTGCGATCATCACGACCTTGGCGCGCTGGGCGCGGCCATCAACACTCGCGCACTGGAGCGCCAGATCCAGATCCTCAAGGAAATGGGCTGCAACGCCATCCGCACCAGCCACAACCCGCCGGCGCCGGAACTGCTCGATTTATGCGACCGCGCGGGCATGCTGGTGATGGACGAATCCTTCGACTGCTGGAAGCACAGCAAGAAAAAGAACGACTATCACCTGCTCTTCGATGACTGGCACGAGAAAGACTGGCGCGCGGAATTGCGCCGCGACCGGAATCACCCCAGCATCATCCTCTGGAGCATCGGCAATGAGATCGACGAACAAGGCTCCCCGACGCAACATTGGATGGCCGCCGAACTGACCGCCATCGCCCACCAGGAGGACCCGACCCGACCCACCTCCGCCGCGTGCAACAAAATCCCGGCCGGTTACAACGGATTCCAAAAGTGCGTGGACGTTTTCGGTTATAACTACAAGCCGGCCGAGTACGCCAAATTCCGCCAGGCCAATCCCAGTCAGCCGTTGTATGGCAGCGAAACCGCCTCGTGCATCAGCTCCCGCGGCGAATATTTCTTCCCCGTCAGCACCAACCAGGATGACGGCAAAGCCGACTTCCAAATGAGCTCCTACGATCTTTACGCGCCGCGCTGGGCTACGATCCCGGACACCGAGTTCAAAGGCCAGGACGAATGCCCTTATGTCGCCGGGGAATTTGTCTGGACCGGCTTCGATTATCTCGGCGAACCGACGCCCTACGACAGCGACCTGACCAACCTCATCAATTACTCCGATCCCGCCGAAAAGGCGCGCGCGGAAAAAGAACTGCAGGAGATCGGCAAGATTCGCTCGCCGTCGCGCAGCTCCTACTTCGGCATCATCGATCTGGCCGGTTTCAAAAAGGACCGATTCTATCTTTATCAGGCACGCTGGCGACCAGGCTTGCCCATGGCGCATATCCTCCCGCATTGGAACTGGCCCGACCGCGTCGGCCAGGTCACACCCGTCCACGTTTACACCTCCGGCGATTCGGCGGAACTGTTCCTGAACGGCAAATCGCTCGGCCTGAAGAAAAAAGGTCCGTACGAATATCGCCTCGTATGGAACGACGTGGTCTACCAACCCGGCGAACTCAAGGTGGTTGCCTATAAAAACGGCGAAAAATGGGCAACCGACGTCATGAAAACCACCGGCCTGGCGGCCAAACTCACCTTGTCGGCCGACCGCGACAAAATCCGCGCCGACGGCCAGGATCTGTCCTACATCACGGTCACCGTGACGGACAAGAAAGGTTTGCTCGTGCCGCGCTCGAAAAACCACATCCGGTTCCAGATTGAAGGCCCGGGCGAAATCGTGGCCACCGACAACGGTGACGCCACGAGCTTCGAATCATTTCAAGCGCCGGAGCGGAACGCCTTCAACGGCCTGGTGCTGGTCATCGTCCGCGCCCAACCCGGCCGGCCGGGGAGCATCAAACTCGCCGCCACCGCGGACGGTCTCGCCGGCGCCTCAATCAAAATCAAGAGCGATTGATGCCAGGCACGGTGTTGCTGCCGCTTCCGGGCAGGCCCGGTCAACCGGAAAAGCTATTTTAAGGTCCAGCCGCAGCTGTCGCTGACCCGGGCGCCGTCCCGGTCGGCGCGGGCTTCGACCTGGTTTTTGCCGGGACTCAGCGTGATATCCTTCCAGATGAAGACGGCGTTGCCGTCGTTGTCCCGCGTGCCGCATGATTTGCCGTTGAGGAACAGTTCCGTGCGGGCAGCGTTGGAATAAACCTTCACCTCGGTGACGGCGTTGGTGCGTTCGGTGAACCGGCGGCTGGTG
Organism: uncultured Bifidobacteriaceae bacterium; assembly: GCA_964413165.1. Taxonomy (GTDB): domain Bacteria; phylum Verrucomicrobiota; class Verrucomicrobiia; order Limisphaerales; family UBA11358; genus UBA11358. The sequence goes on along the minus strand of CAYPSF010000006.1, from coordinate 44,787 downwards.
ATGTAAATCGTCGGCTCGTCCGACCAATTGGCCTTGTAGAAATAAAAGGCATCCTTTCTGATTTTCCGGTCGTAGGTCACCAGTCCTTTGTCATTGCGGCCCAACATCCCGCCTTCGTGACGCCAGTAGCTGGTGAAGTCGAACATGTTCCAGACAAACGTGCCCCAGACCCAGGGACGGCCTTTCAATTCTTTCCAGGCAACTTCATGCACGATCGCCTGCCATTCCTCGGGATGCCATTGGCCGCCAGCCTTGGGCTCTTTCGGATTCTGCTCGTGTTGCGTGACGTTCGCACCGGCGCCGTATTCGCTGACGCAAAAGCCGCCGGACCGGCTTGTCGCCCGGTATTTTTCCGCCGCCGCAAAGTCCGCTACCGGCCCCCATTCGGGATACCAGCCCGGATAAATGTTCCAGCCGAGCAGGTCTGGAATTTTGTTCATCTGCGGCCAGCCGCCGGTGCAGGTGGCGGCAATCGTAGGCCGGGTGGGGTCTTCGCTGTGCGCCAGGTTGTCCAGATCCTGCAACTCGCGATGCGGATCGGGATTGCCGGGACGCAATTCGTTGAACAGGCTCCAGCAAAAGATGGACGGGTGATTGATGTTTTGCCGGATCAGATCGAGCAACTGGCTTCGCGAGGTCTCTTCAAACTTCGGGTCACTGCCAATTTTATCCACCTGCGGCAGCTCCGCCCAGACGAGGATGCCGGCCCGGTCACACAGGCTGTAAAAGTAATCGCTGTGCTGGTAATGCGCGCAACGGACGACCGTCGCGCCGATTTCCTTGAGGAACGCCAGGTCCTCGTCCTGGTCGGCCTCGGAAATGGCCCAGCCCTTGTCTGGCCGGTCCTGGTGCCGGTCGACACCGTGCAAATGATAGGGTTTGCCGTTCAGGAAAAATCCCTGGTCCGGGTCCACCCGGAAAAACCGCAACCCGAGCGGCTGTTCCACCGAATCCACTGCGCCATTGGTCGAACGCAATTCCACCACCGCGCGGTAAAGATACGGGTCCAGGCGACCGTTCCACAAATGCGGCTGCGGCACGGCCAGCCGCAACGAAAACGGAGCGGTAACATTGGGCATCAGGGTAACGGCTTGTTCGCTGGCCGCCACCCGGTTGCCTTTGGCGTCCAGCACGCTGGCAACCAGCGTCAGCGGCTGGTTGCGTTTTGTCCCGTTCGAGATTTGCGCCGTCACCTCCAACGCCGCCTGCGTTGCGTCAACGCTTGTTTGCAGCCAGGCAACACCCGGCGAACCGTGGTCCGTCAACGTGAAATTTTCGTCGCCGGTCACGATCAAATGCACCGGGCGATACAGCCCGCCATAAACCGGGAAGTCGCCGCTCAACGGGGCGAGGTCCGCATCCGGCGCATTGCTGACCCGCACGGCCAGCAGGTTGGTTCCGGCGGGAGCGAGGGCCCGGGTGATCTCGAAACAAAATGCGCCGAAGGCGCCGCGATGTTCGCCCAGCACTTTGCCGTTGAGGTAAACTATCGCCGCCGACCCGGCGGATTCAAAACGCAGGAAATAGCGCCGTCCAACCTGCGGCTTCCCGATATTCAGTTCATGGCGATACCAGCCCGGTTCGCGCAGGTAATTGTCCCCTCTTTGCGCCTGTTCCCATCCCCAATTGTGCGGGAGCGAAACCGGCTGCCAGTCGGCCGCGTCGTAGTCGGGTTGCTCGGCTCCCCGCGCATCGCCTTGCTTGAATTGCCAACCGGACTGGAGCAGCGTGTTTTCACGACCGGCAGCCGGGATAAAGCCGGCGGCAAACAGGCAGAGAATGGAAAGGAAAACAGATAAGCGGCGCATAATCCGATGTGTCCGGCAGCTTACCCAAAATGCGGTGCCGGGTCATTCATTTTTTCGGCTCAAACGACGAAAGCTCCCACCGGTCCTGCCACGGAATCGAGCAGGAACCATTGGTCTGAATCATCAGCGAGAGCCACACGTAGCGTGACTCGGCCAGATGCGCCGGGTTCCAACGGTCGGCCATGAAAATGAATCTGCCCGGCAGGACCGGCAGCACGAACGTGCTCTGCGAAACGAAGGTCATCCCCGCCTCCGGCCCGGTGCAGGGATTGCCTTGCGACTGGTAGGGACCGAGCGGATTGCCGGCCACCGCGCAATCGGCTTCGTTGGGCTTCCAGCCCGTGCAGGCCGAAGTGATCAAGTAATAGTGGCCTCCGGATTTGAACGGCGCGGGCGCTTCGCGCATTTTATGGACCAGGATCCGCGCCCACGTTTTGTTTTCCACCACCGGCGTTTCCGGGCCGGTAAAGCCGGCATCCAAACGCACGACGTACATTGTCCAGTTGCCTTCCGAGGCGTAGAAAACATACGCCCGGCCATCATCATCCATGAACAGGTTCAAATCACGGACCGTGCCGCCGGATTCCCGCTGGCGGTCAGCGTCGTTTTCTTCAAATCTGGACCCGTCGGTGATGGGGCGAAACGCCTTGAGAAAAGTGAACGGGCCGGACGGCTGGTCGCTGGTAGCAATCCCGGCGCGGGCGAAATGATAACCCCGTTGTTCCAGGTGCATCCACATCACAAATTTGCCGGTGTGCGGATTGAACAGGACCTTGGGCCGCTCCACAAAAGTCGGCCGGCCGTCGATTAACGGCAGGGATTCGCGCGACAGCGCCACCCTTTCACGTTTCCAGTCGTAAAGATTGGTTGAGGAATAACAAGCCACAGCACCTTGCCCGCCCGGGGTCCGGTCCTCGCCATACCAGTAATACACGTTGCTGCGCACCAGGATCCCGCCGCCGTGGGCTTGGATGAGATCACCGTTGATGTCCGACCAGGCTTCACCCGGACGGAATTCCGGTTTTGCCAACGCCACCTGGCACAGCAATATCGCTCCGAGCCAGACCGCGGATGAGCCTACCTTTGATTTTGAACGCTTTTTCAACTGGATGAATCGGTTTCGGCGGCGCCCGGGCCCAGGATGCGGCGGAGGCAACCTCTTCTTCCGTACCCGGCCAGCAACCAGCCCGACAACAAGAGCATCAGGACGTTCTCCAGGAGCTTGCGGCAGATGAGAACCTCGCCCGTGCCGCAGCCACAATCGAACTTCACCGCGCAGAACGGGATGGCCAGCGCCGACTGGATGGCCAGTGCCCGCCGGAACACCAGCACGGTGAACGGCACCAGCATCGCGATCAGCAACAAGGCCGTGCCGCGTACCGCCACCCCGGCCAGCAACAGCAGTCCGCAATAAATTTCAAACCACGGCAGGACGGCGGCGACGGAATTCAACAGCAGGGAATTTGGCACCAGGTCGTACTGTCGCATCAATTTCAGGAACTCAACCGGATGCAACGCCTTGTTCAGGCCAAAGTAAAGGAAGGCCGCCCCCAGCGACCATCTCGCCAGTACGGCAAAAATGTCCGCTGCGCGGGTCCGGGCTGACGGGTGGGCATTCATGGTTTCAGGGGACGCAGGTCCCGGCTGTTTCTCCCGCCGGTCTCAACCGGCAGGCCGTTGGTGATCCACTCCGGAAAGCCGCCGCCGTAAATGAATAGTTTGTTGGTGGCAATCCCCACATCCCGGAGCGTCAGGGCTGCGGACTCGCTGTCGTCACAATCACCCCCATTGCAGTAAATCACGATCTGTTCCGCCGCCTGGCAAGGTGGCAGCGCCGTGAGAAAGTATTTCTCTGGATAGTAGGGATCGAACTCGCAGGCGCCGGGAATGTGGCCCTCGCGGTAGTGCGCTTCGTCGCGGGCATCAATGAAAACAATGCGTCCCGCCTGGAAGCGCGGGTCATGGAACAGCTGCGCCGCCTGGCGGCCATCCACCAATTGGAACCCCTGTTCCTTCAATCGCGCCGCCAGCAGTTCCCCCGGTGCCGGCGACACGGAATTGGTGGCGGGCCGCGCTGGACCGGTTCCCGCCGGGAAATAGTTCCGCGCGAGCACCAGACCCCGCGGCGAAATGTGATTGGCCACCAGCGCAAAAGCGAGGCCGGCAGCCAGCACCACCACGGCCTCCCGGAGGATTTCCACCGCCCCCGGACGCCGGGACGTTCCAGACTGAATCGCTTGGTCCTTCAAAGGAATTCCTGAACAGCGTGGGCCATCGACCGGCGCACGACAAACACTATTTTTCTCCGATCCCGCCGAAAAGGCGCGCGCGGGAAAAGAACTGCAGGAAATCGGCAAGAACCGCTCGCCCCCGCGCAGCGGCTGGCGCACTCCAGGACGTTTCACGTCGATCGCAGCCGGGCGGTTCATGTCGCATGGTGCGACTCAGGGGCTGCTTTTCTTCAAAACCATGTCACCGACCGCTACGTTGGTAATTTGAATGGTGTTCGTCCAGGCGGTTTGCCAGGATCTGCCGTCAGGTCTTATCGCCGTTGCCTGGTCGTCCACGTACCATCTGACTTGTGTTTTCGGCGGCACGGGGTCGTTCGTTGAATTCACCACCACGTACACGTCAATGGCCGAACCGCGCTGGTGGATGGTATCGATGAATTTCAGTTCAAAGCCACTCGTGAGGCAGATCATGCTGAAGAGCAAACCGGAAGCGCAGATGAATTTTTTCATAATCAGGAAAGGAGGAGTCACCGGATTTTATCAACCCGGAAACAGACGCTGTAAAACGTGTTGGCGGACGGCGACGCCGAAATGACGGCGACGCTGTTTGACGGCGAAGCCGGGTCGGCAACGATCCAATAGGCATTCGCGGCCGAGGCCGCGCCGGCCGGGGAGTTGGTGCTCGCGTTACTGACGCCGTTGACGAACAGGGGATTGCTCGTGGCCGGTACACCGCCATTCCACAAATTGGTAATGGTGATCACGGTGGTCCCGGAAACCGGGGGGGTGGCATTATTTGACCAGGACAACTTCATCACATCACCCCGTCCAAGAATCGAGGCGTTGGCAATGTAGATGGCGTTGCTGCGGACCACCGGCGTGGAACCGGCGCTGATGAGTGTTGAAGCTTGAATCGGCCCCACCAGGTTGGTGGCCAGAATATTGCCGCTGCCGTCGTCCCAACGATGGCCGTTCACCTGGATTCCCTTGTAGAGCATCAGATAATCGTAAGTGTACATCGTATAGACAATGTTTCCGGACCAGTTGAATCCATCGTCCAAATTGATTGAAACCACGTTGGTTTTGCCGTCGAAGTTGTGGCCGCTGGGCATGCCGCCGTTCCAATCATACTCGTACCACGAAGCCACCGGGCTATGGTTGCCACCCGATGCCTGCCTGTCCCAAACCGTCACCTGCCAATAAGCCTTGGCGTTTGCTGTCTGATTGGCCGCGTTGGTCACGGCTATCTCGGTTTCAACAAATGGGCTTTGGGGGTGGTATCTATTGGTGGTAACTCCGGTTCGATACCAGACGATGTTCTGCCAGTCGGCATAACTCAGAAAGACATCCTGGATGTTTCCCCCGACGCCATTATTGGTCGGGTAGGATTGATATTCGGATGGGTAGTGGCCGCCATGAACTTTCACGGCCCGGGTGGCTGAAGTCCCGTAAAATATCAGGTTGGTTGCCACCCCGTTGTTCGTCAGCACGTTGCCGGGGTAGTCGCCATCCAGGGTCACTCCGCTGGCATTGTTGGTCACCACTTCTTCGGGCAGGAGTTCCAGCGGGATCGTACCCGACAGCTGGCTCGCCGGAATGGCACTGAGCAAATTCGCCGCCGTCGTGGCAAAGGCCGCATACGGCGTCGGCGTAATGGTCTGGCGCGGGGCGAGCGTGGTAAAATCGGTCCCGCCATTGGTGCGCACGCCGATTTCCAGCCAGTAACTGGTGCCGTTGAAAACTTCCGCACCAAAATCAATCGTTGTGCTGAACAGCCCGTTGACCACAGCGGCAGCGGCATTGGTGACCGGGCCGGCGATAGCCGTGCCGTTGCTGATCGCCGCGTAAAGTGTGAACGTCAGGTCGTAACTTCCATTGGCGGGACTCACCCCATCATGAAGTCGGCCTTGATACGTGAATGCTGTGCCTTGAGCCCGGACAGTTGAGAGTGGTTGGTCAATGGTGGAAAGCAGTGCGAACAATGCCATCAGCTTCAACATATATTTCATAGCCGGGAAACCTCCGAGTAAAAAATTTAAGCACTGCATAAAACATGCTCATGACGGGCCTAAAAGAGCAAACCGGCGAAGTTTTATCAAGGATTATCCCCAAGGCAACACTCTCAAAGTTCGGCTCCAACTTGCCATTTTATCTGATGGGCCGTCCGACGTGCGCTTTGGCGCCGCCCGGCATCAGGATGAGGCCGAGGCAACCTTCGCTTCCCCACCCCGCCAGCAACCAGCCCGACGATAACAGCAACCGGACGTTCTCCAGAAGCTTGCGGCATAGAAAACCTCGCCCGCGCCGTAGCCAGCAATATTAACGTCAAAACTGTTTTTCTTATATCAAAATAGGTTCACTTTCAGGGTAATAATTCGGACCGGTTAAGCTCAACTGTCATATGCCCTTATGTTCAGTCTTATTTAATACTGTTATTCTAATACCAAAATATGTGGAGTGCTTGCCAAAGGATGTGAAGCGCATATAACCGTTTCTTCTAAATTTAGAGTGTGAATCAAGAATTCATATTCCGAACGAAGGCGTGGACCAAAGCGCAGGGGACGGGATGCGGGATTCTGTGGAAACCATAACAACCGCCCGACCATGAACATTTTTGTTGCAGGCCTGAGTTACAAGACCGCTCCGGTGGAGGTGCGTGAAAAACTGGCCGTCCGCCCTGCCCTCCTGCCCTGCTATGGTTGCCGGCTCAAACTCAATGCCGGGCTGGATGAAGTGGTGCTGGTTTCCACCTGCAACCGCGTTGAGGTCTATGGCGCAACCTCAGCCTGGGTCCAGGGCAAGGTGTTCCGCATTTTCCAACAGCTCTCTCCCGACTTCGACGTAACGCCTTATGTGTATGTCAAGGAAGGCGCCGCCGCGGTGGAACATCTGTTCTCCGTCGCCAGCGGTCTGGATTCGATGGTGATTGGCGAAACGGAAATCACCGGCCAGATCAAAAACGCCTATGCCATGGCGCAACAATTCGGATTGACCGGCCGGGTCATGAACCGGTGGTTCCAAACCGCGCTGCAAGTGGGCAAGGAAGTCCGCACGCACACCGGCATCGGCCGGGGCGCCACCTCCGTCGGCAGCGTGGCCGTGGAGATGGCGGAAAAGGTTTTTGCCGGAAATTTGTCGGACAAAACGGTGATGATCCTGGGTGCGGGCAAGATGGGTGAAGCCTGTGTCCGGCATCTGGCCAAGGGCGGCACCCGTTCGGTGCTGGTGGCCAATCGTTCCCTGGAACGCGCCCAGGCCCTGGCTGCGGAATTTGGCGGACGTGCCCTGCCTTTTGCCGAGCGCATGACGGCGTTGATCGAAGCCGACATCGTGGTGAGTTCCACCGGCAGCCCGACCACGGTCCTGCACAAGCATGAAATCGCCGGCATTCTGGCCGCCCGATCGAACCGGCCCCTGGTTCTGGTGGACATCGCCGTGCCCCGCGACATCGCCCCGGACGTGGAGGAACTGGACAACGTTTACCTTTACAACATCGACCACCTGGAAGCGGTGGTCCGCGAAAATTCCCGGATGCGGGAGCAGGAACTTTCCAAGTGCAATGAAATCATCGCCCGGCGCGCGGCCGCCTTGCTGGCCAAATTAAATCCGCTGCCGGCCGTCCGGCCGGTTGCCGACGTGGAATTGGTGCCGGGCTGGACTCTGTGCGCCGCAACAACTTGATCCCGACTTAACCACCGAAATGAAAAATTACTCCGACAATCGCAAATCCAGACAAAATCGAAAATCTATGAAAACACACCATCCTCTATCGAAGGCGTTCGCCGGTCTTGTGGCCGTAACGCTGGCGCTTGTCGGGGCCATAGCCAACGTACACGCGGCATCGACCGCATTAAACGGCCAGATCCTCGTGCGTCCTCTCACCCCGGGCGAAATCGCAACGTATGGGCTGACTAATGCCCAGTTCTCCGCCGGCCTCACCACCGTCGCCATCGGCGAACCAGTTTATCTGGACGCCATCGTGACCGCGGTCATTGCCCCATCGAACATCTTGAGCGTCACCTGGTCGCTGCCTGGCACCAACAAGCCGGTGAGCTCGGCAGCGGTGTTAACCACCAGTCCGCTGGGCGCCAACGTGCCGATCTTCAAGGTCGCCGAGCGTTACAATAATTCCGGCGGCGTGGTGTCACAACTGGCCGGCCGCACGTTCCTCCGTCCCGATGTCGTTGGACAATACACGATCCTGGCCACGATCACCACGACCGGCACCGTTAATGGAACGACCATCGCCCCGACCACAACGAACATCACCACGACGATTACCGCCGCCACCTATCTTGGCATTAATGCTTGCGCCGCCTGTCACAGCGGCAGCTTCCAGGGCGTGCCCAGCATCTACCCCACTTACACCAATACGGCCCATGCCACTTATTTCACCCGGGCCATCGATGGCCAGGTCAGCAGCCACTACAGCCAGAACTGCATTGTCTGTCACACTCTTGGCTATGATACCAACTCGTTCGCGAACAACGGCGGCTTCGACGACATGATGAGAGCCTACAACTGGTCTTTCCCGGCCGTGTTGACCAATGGCAACTGGGCCAACATGCCAGCGGAGTTACAGGGCCTGGCCAACATCCAATGCGAAAACTGTCACGGTCCCGGCAGTCAGCATATGTTTTCGCACGGCATTACCGGTAACACCAATGCCATCTCCATCAGCCTGGGTGCGGGAGCCTGCTCGCAATGTCACGACAGCCTGCCCAGTGACTACCAAAGTGCGCAATGGAACAATTCCATTCACGCCCGGCCGACGCGCACTCCTTCCGGCTCAAGCCGCGCTGCTTGCGTACGCTGTCACACCGCCGCGGGCTTTATCGGGTATGCCGCGACCCTGGGCACCACCAACACGTACGTCACCAACAACGTGAACACCGTTTATGAGGCGATCACCTGTCAAACCTGTCATGATCCGCATGACGCCGCCCACCCGCATCAATTGCGCGCCGCTCCCAGCATCACGCTGGGCGATGGCACGGTGGTCACCAACGCCGGCGCCGGCGCCTTCTGCATGAACTGTCATCAGAGCCGCAACGGTTCGGTCACCAACAGCATCGTCAAATACCCGCTGCTGCAACAGACCTGGGCCGGTGGCTCCGCTTTCGGCGTGCATGACAATCCCGCCGGCGACATGCTCGAAGGTGCCAACGGCTGGACCTATGGCAAGGCGATCCCCAGCTCCGCCCACAGCATTTCGGTCAGCAACACCTGTGTCGGCTGCCATATGCAAACGCTGGCCGCCTCCGATCCGGCCTTCGTGCAAGCCGGCGGTCATACCTTCAACATGACTTACACCAACAGTTCCGGAGCCACGCTGGACAAAGTTGACGTCTGCATCAAATGCCACGGCGACATCGACGAATTCAACATGGTGAAGGTGGATTACAATGGCGACGGCGTCATCGAAGGCGTCCAGACCGAGGTCCAGCACCTGCTCGACAAGCTCTCCACCCTCCTGCCGCCGACGAACTATTATACCGATGCGAGCAAATACAAAGCCGATGGTCTAATCAAGACCCCGGGAAGCCAAACAAACTGGCCGGCCAAGTACCTGGAAGCCTCTTACAACTGGGGGCTGGTCAACTTTGACGGCAGCAAAGGCATCCACAATGCCGCCTATGCCGTCGGCCTGCTCAAGGCGTCCATCGGCGACCTGACCGGCGACAACAATGGCGACGGTCTGCCTGATGACTGGCAGATCACCTATTTCGGCGCCAACTTTGTCACCAACTCCCTGGCCGGTCCCAACGGCATCAACAACACCAACGGCCTGCCCAATTGGATGATGTACGCACTGGGACTTGATCCGCACAGTGGCTCCACCGCTGTCAATGGCGTCATCTATCTCAACGGCGACAACATCGTCAACGGCGCCACCAACACGGTAGCCATCTACACGGCGGCGGAAGTCGTCTTCGATACCCAGACCGGCATCACCTACCAGATCCAGGGCATCTCCAATATCACCGGCACCTGGCAGAATATCAGCACCAACATCCCGGGAACCGGCGGATCCATCAGTTACATGACCCCGACGAGGAACAACACGCAAATGTTCTATCGCGTGGCACACACGCCGTAATCAGGCAGAATCTTTAGACACACCCCTTCCCGGCAACGGGAAGGGGTTTTTGTTTCCCGGTGCAGGCGTAGATCAGGTCGCTTCGTGGAGGAAACGAGGAGGAATCGATCCGCCAACCCGCCGGAACAACCGCGGCGGTCCAGGTTTCAACCAACGCAGGGAGTTATCATTTCGCGTCGGAAGCCGCGGCTTTCATCTGCTGGAAAAGCGCCAGTTCGGACTGCAACTTCGCGGCAATCTGCTTGTATTTCTGGCCCTGTTCCAACTGGACTTCCTGAAGCTGTTTCAGCGCCGCCTGCTGCTCCGCCTCGGAACCGCCGGTTTGCGCAGCACTCAACTGTTGCTGGGCGGCCTGGAGTTTGGTTTCCATCTCGGTCCCCGCCGCGGTGAATTCCTCGAAGGCCGCCGCACGCAAGGTGCGCGTCCCCTCTTCCAATGACGTGCCCTTGAGATCGGGAACCAGCCGGGCGACAGCATTGGTGACATCGGGGGAGATCGGGGCGCTGGCCCGGGCGTTGGCGGCCGCCAGGGTTGCCGTCACCTGGAGAATCGCGCGGGCCAGGTCGAATTCCAGCGCCGGCTCCCAGGCGGGCTGGAGCTGCGGCAAGGATTCTTTCCGCCCGCCACATTCCACGGTCAGTCCCAGAAAACAAGCGTCGCCCTTGTCCAAATTGAAAGGACGGATGCCGTCAGCCGACGCGGCGTCCGCGTTCGCCCCCAACGTCGAGACATTCCGGGTCACATGGATTCGATTGGAATTGGCGTCTTGAAATTCGGACAGCAAACCGTCCACCCGCCGGGAAAAATCCTGGAGTGGCTCCGGCGCACTTCCCGGAGGGAGCACGGCATAAAACCGGATCTCCACCGGCGAATTCAAATGACGCAGCAGATCCATGGTCGGACTGGAAAGTTGAGTCACACCCGTTCCCGTTGCCGGTTTGCCGTACTTGAACCAGGCGCCGGCGAGAACGGCTCCCAGCAGGAAACCAGCCGGCACCAAAAAGGCAAGGCGCCAACCGGATGCTTTGACGGTTTGCCGGTCGGCGGGCGGGATGTTTGCAGCGGATGATTTCATTCAGCGTTGTCCTTTTTGTTTTCCATCTTCGGACATTATTCCAGCGTGTCAATTTTAGAAAATCCCGGCCCGGTCGGCGCGGGGTTTCCGGACGGGGAGTCACTCGGCCAATTTAGGCAATTTTTGACAAGTTTGAAGCAATTGACGGTTAGTTTGCGTGTGCGTCGAAGGTATCCTTTTGAAGAAGAATATGTTGAACAAAGTTCCATTTGCTGTTCTTTGTTCCGGCGTTGCGGAAATACATCGAACGGCCCGACCTGTGTCGCACCGTTCGGACAAACAATCGGAGCCGGTCTATTTCCGATTTATGAACTACACCAGGGCTTTATTTTTCAATCGGATGCCACTGCTCGTTCCAACGGTGGTGGCCGCCTTTTTTGTGGCTACATCCCTGCCAGCCCAACCGGTCCAGCACCTGAGCATCGCCCAGCCGGGAGGGATGCCGGGATTGCCGGTCATGACCGGGATTGAGCGCGTTACCAACGGCGTAAAGCTGACCTGGGATGGCCCGTCGGGATATTACCAATTGTTTCGGAAAGGGAGCCTGACGGACAAAACCTGGGTGGCCGTGGGTGGGCGCACCAACCTGCTCCGGACCGCAACGGCTGCCTCCGGTTCCAGCAATGCTTTTTTCCGCGTCTCCGGGCCTACGCCTGCGTATATCGGAGCCCAGGCCTGCAGCGGGTGCCACGACACCATCCGCAACACGGAATTGAAGACTCCTCACGCGGGCGCATTTACCAACGCAATCTTCGCGGCTTCCGGCGGGCAGACCAACAGTTCCTGCCTGCCCTGCCATACCGTAGGCTACGGGTTGCCCACCGGATTTGTCAGCAAATCCAAAACCCCGCAGCTGGGCGGCGTGCAATGCGAGAACTGCCATGGGCCGGCCGCCAATCATGCAGCCAATGAAAACGATCCGACGGTGCGGCCCCGCGTAGAACTGGCGGCGACCGTGTGCGGCGGCTGCCACACCGGCCCCATGCAGCCTACTTACGAGGAATGGACCACCAGCGGCCATGCCGCCGTGGTGCCGGATGCGTTGCAGGTCATGAGTTCGTCCACCAACAACATCAGCAGCTGCGGCCGCTGCCATTCCGGCTCCGTCCGGATTGCCCTGATCAAAGGACAGAACCCCGTCACGCTCACGAATGATCTGGACGTCGCCATCACCTGCGCCGTCTGCCACAACCCGCACTCGACCAACGCCAACCCGGCGCAGGTCCGCAATCCCCTGGCTTCGACCAACTATTTTTCCCTGGCCACCACCGACGTGTTCCTCACCAAATACAATGCGAACACGAACATCAATATCTGCGGCCAGTGTCATAACTCCCGCGGAGCCGCGTGGACGGACACTTCCCGCGCGCCGCATCGTTCGGTGCAATACAATTTCCTGCTCGGCTCCGTCGGTGAATTGCTGGATGGCCCGGCCACCTTCAATCCCGGCGCCCATGCCGGGTTGCCCGATTCCGCCCGGTTCTCCAATCCTCCCGGCTCGTTTTACCTGACCAACCAGTGTGTGTCCTGTCACATGCAATCGGACGCCCCGCCGGCCACCACCCACAGCCATACGTTCGCAGTGGAGACCCACAACGTCTGCGTGAATTGCCACCTTACCGAGCCCGGATCGTCGGCATCCATCATCTCCAACAATGTCGCCCTGGTGATTCAGAAATTGAACCAATGGGCCGCCCTCAGAGCGCCGGCAGCATTGCAAACGAACGGAACCGTCCTCTGGGAATACACAACACCAGGCGGGTTGATCTGGCAGACCAACTCGTCGGGAACCGTGACTAATTGGATGTTAGCCGACCAGGTGGATTTCAGCGGTCCGAACACCGCCGGCCAGGCCTTGATCCCGGATAGCATCAAAAAAGCACGGTACAATTTATACCTGGTTTTAAACGACGGCAGCTTCGGCGCCCACAATTTTGCCTTTGCGTTCAACCTGTTGCTTACGGCTGGATTCCAGGCCAGCCAGTGAAGGCCCTATGAAATGATGCCTGTTCCAATTATGTGAGAAATGAACGACAACCAAAAATTCGCATGATGAAACCGTCCTTGATCCAGCGCCTGTTACCAGGCAGTCGGTGTGGTCGCAACGTGGTGCTGGCAGCCGGCGTGGTTGTTTTGCTGCTGGCGGCCATCTCCTGCAGCTCCGTCAACCGCCAGGCGGTGGCGCTTCCCGAGGTACCGGGGGCCAAATACATCGGCTCCGCGGAATGTGAACAATGTCACGAGGAAATTTACCGCGGCTTCCGGACCGCCGATCATTCCCGGCTGATCGCCCTGGGCAAAAACGGGCTCGATGCCGGGTGTGAATCCTGCCACGGCCCCTGCAGCTTGCATTCGGATTCCGGCGGCGAAACCAAACCGCCTTATAGTTTCACTTCGGGACGCCCCCAACCCGCCGGCGCGGCAACGCCTCCCGGGATCCTGCCGGCCCGGGCCGTCGAAACCGTCTGCTACCAATGTCACAACGACGTGCGCGGCCAGTTTCAATTGCCCAGCCACCATCCCGTGCCCGAGGGCCGCATGGATTGCATTCTGTGCCATCCGCCGCACAAGGGAATGGCCCACGCCGGCGGCAGCACCGCCCTGCTCTCCCAGGAAGAAAACTGCCTGCAATGCCACCCGGCCCAGCAGGGACCGTACGTGTTTGAACATGAGGCCCTGCGCGAAGGTTGCACCACCTGTCATACCGCCCACGGCAGCGTCAACGCCAAGTTGCTCACCGAGCGCGACGCGAACCTGTGCCTGAAGTGTCACTTCCAGCAGATCAAAGGCGGAACCATCCTCATCGGAGGCTCCGATCATACCGTCCGCCTGCAACAGGGCACCTGCTGGACCGCCGGCTGCCATGAAGCGGTCCACGGCTCCCGCGTCAACTCGTCGCTCCGATTCTGAACCGCCACCGGAAAGCCGATGAAAACAAAATCTTCTTCAAAAAAACAGCGAGACCTGGCCGCCCGGCGGGTGTGGTATCGTCGCTGTATCCTGGTCGGGGCAGCGTTGCTGGCCTGTGGCGTTCCGGCACGAGCCGGCGACACGAATGCCCCGGCCCTGACGCCGGAGCAGATGTTTGAGGGCGGCTCGAAAACTTACAACAACTGGGTCGATCTCTCCGTTGGCGGCCTGATCACGTCCGGCAGCGCGGCCCAGGCCCAACAACGATACCAGTTGAGCAACGATCCTTTTGGCGGCATCAGCGACCTGCACCTGCAAAAGGACATCGACAAAAAAACCACGCTGACCCTGGACGGACACGCACTGTTCGACCAGAACGACTACAAATTTATCCTGGGCCTGCGACGAGAAGAATTTGGATACATCAAGTTTGACATCAGCGACTTTCGCACCTGGTATAACGGCGCCGGCGGCTATTTCCCTCCCACCGGCATCCAATATCAGCTGCCCAACGATGATCTCTCGCTGGATCGCGGCGAGATTTCCGTCGAGGCGGGCCTGACGCCGAAGGATCTGCCCCAGGTTGTTTTGAAATATACCCACAGCTTCCGCGACGGGGACAAAAGCTCAACCATCTGGGGGCCGGTGCATCCGGATAACACGGCGACGATCCGGGGCGTATATCCTTCCCTCTACAGCATTAACGAGCAGGTGGACAGCTTTGCGCTGGACGTGACTCATCACATCAAGAGCACGGATTTCGGCGCCGGCGTGCGCTATGAAACCGCGAGCCTGAGCGACACGCGCCAGGAGACCTTCTACCAAAGTGAGCCGATCCAGCGGGACGTCACCGACCGGCAGGGAACCTCGTACGACATGCTCAACCTGCATGCCTTCAGCGAAACCTGGCTCAAGAAGAACCTGTTCTTCTCCGTCGGTTACACGTTTGCCAACCTGGACGACAATTTTTCCGGCAGCCGCATTTATGGCGATGATTTTGAAGTGGCCTACAGCCCCGACCCGCTGAACGGCCTGGGCTACACCAGCCTCAACGGCGCTGCCCACACCCAGGAGCACGTCGGGAACGTGAACCTGATGTCCACCCCCTACAAAAATTGGACCTTTGTTCCGTCCCTGAGGGTGCAGCAGGACACCTGGAACGCGAATTCCAGCGGCATCGGGACACTGGGCAATGACACCGAACCTTTCAGCAGCACCAGCGACGGAGAGACGCTGGACGTACGGGAACGGCTCGATGTGCGCTACACGGGGATGACCAACTGGGTGTATTATGCCGGCGGCGAATGGACCGAGGGCAGCGGCAATTTGAACGAAAACGGCGGGCTCAGCCAGGTCAACAGCATCGGGGTTCCCCCCATCCAACGCCTGACCGATGACACCTACTGGTTTCAGAAATACCTGATCGGCGCCCGATGGTATCCTTACCGCCGCACCAGCATTGATGCCGGATACTACTACAAGATCCACAATTACGATTACAACAATGCCACAGACAGCACGCCGAACGATCCGTCCAGCGGCGACCGTTACCCGGCTTACCTGGTCATGCAGAGTTTTGAAACGCACGACGCCAATGTGCGCCTGACGCTCCGGCCGGTTCAAAATCTCGCCCTGGTCACCCGCTATGAATTTCAATACTCCACCATCAACACGGCGCCGGACTCGATCTCCGGACTGAGTGAGACCCAGGCTTCGCAGATGACGAGCCATATCTTCGCGCAGAACGTCACTTGGACGCCGTGGTCGCGGCTCTGCCTGCAAGCCGGCTTCAATTACGTCTGGAGCGCAACCAAAACGCCGACGTCCGATTATACCCAGGCCGTGCTCGATGCGCAGAACAACTATTGGACGGTGACGTTCAATTCGGCGGTGGTATTGGACGACAAGACCGATCTCAACATTGGTTTCCTCTATTATCGGGCGGACGATTACAACAATAACTCGAGCGTCGGCCTCCCGCTCGGTGCCGGGGCGGAACAGCAAAACGTGACGGCCACCCTCACCCGCCGGCTCACCCAGAACCTGCGCCTCAATCTCAAATACGGTTTCACCCATTACAATGACTGGGCCTCGGGCGGGAACAATAACTACAGTGCCCAGATGGTTTACTCCAGCCTGCAGTACCGTTTTTAACCGGCAATGGAACGGCGCTTTGATAATCTCCGGACCTGTGGTATCCCGTCCGGCCAGAATAAACTTGAATCCTCATGAATCCGTCATCTAATCTACCTATTGTGAAAATTCATCCAGCCGAAAAATTCATTGCTCTTTACGGACGTGGGCTCGGCAAATCCGCGTGGTGGCTGCTGGTCCTGGCACCGTTGTGCCTGCTCATTGCCGGTTGCCACCGCGACGATGTCAAAGTCTATCGCGTCGCCAAGGACTCGGACCAGTCGCAGTCGCAAACTGCCCCGGCCTTGCCCACCGATTCCCCCAACCCGTCCCTCCCGCCGGGGCATCCGGACATTTCATCCGCCCCCGGGACTGCCGTGCCGGCAACGCCCCGGGCCGGCCTGCCGCAACTGACCTGGCAAACGCCCAACGGCTGGACGGAACAGCCTCCCGGTGAAATGCGCGTGGCGTCGTTCCGGCTGGCCGGCCGGGACGGCAAACAGGCCGATGTCAGTGTCATTCCCCTGCCCGGCCTGGCCGGGAGCGATGATGCCAATGTCAACCGCTGGCGCGGCCAGGTCGGCCTGCCATCGATGTCGCCGGACGAACTGAAGAAATCCGCGGAAGACATCGAGGCCGGCGGCCAGTCTGCCCAGCTCTACGATATTGGCGGCAAAAACCCCGGCAGCGGTGATCCGGAACGCATTCTCGGTGTCATCCAGCACCGTGACGACATGGCCTGGTTTTACAAAATGACTGGTGAAGCGGGACTCGTGGAGCAGCAAAAACCTGCGTTCGTTGCCTTTCTTAAATCATTGAAATTTGCCGCGGCAGCGGCGCAGACCGAATTGCCGCCGTCGCATCCGCCCGTTAGCGACATGGGCATGGGGGCCGTCCCGGCCGCCACGGCGCCGGTTTCCAACGAAGGCAAGCCGGGCTGGCAGGTGCCCGCCGGCTGGCAGGAGGTTTCCGGCGGACAATTTCTTGTAGCCAAGTTCGTGCTTAACGGCCCTGCCGGCACCGCCGCCGTGAATGTGAGCAGCTCTCCCAGCAAGGAGAACGATCTGGCCGCCAATGTCAATCGCTGGCGCGGCCAGCTCGGCTTCGCCCCGCTGTCCGACGACGAAGTGAGTAAATCCGTCACGGCCATTGACGTGGCAGGCGGCAAGGCATCGCTGGTGGACCTGAGCGGCAAGGACGCCCGGACCGGCCAGCCCACCCGGCTGGTGGGCGTAGTGGTCCCGCAGTCCGGCCAAACGTGGTTTTATAAACTGATGGGCAATGCGCAAGTCGTCGAAACCCAGAAGGCCGCGTTCACCCAGTTTGTCCAGGGTGTGAAATATTGAATCGAATGGAAAACATCCAACATCGAACATCCAACGCCCAAGGTGCAGATTCGAGCGTGATGATTGGATGTTGGATGTTGGATGTTGGATGTTGAGTGTTGGATGTTCCCCATATGCCCAAAGACCTGTTCAAATTTTTCTCCTCACTCAAGCTGACCGTAGCCTGCCTGTTGATGGGCTGTCTGCTGGTATTTTGGGGCACGCTGGCTCAGGTGCACCTCGGTCTTTACAAGGCCCAGAACGAATTCTTCCGGAGTGTTCTTGTCTATTGGACACCGTCCGGCTCAAACTTGCACATTCCCATCTTTCCCGGTGGTTACCTCCTCGGCACAGTGTTGCTCATCAACCTGCTGTGTGCGCACCTGCGCTACTATCAGCCAGGCAAACGGAAGATTGGCATCGCACTGATCCACTTCGGCGTCGTGCTGCTGTTGCTCGGGCAGATGCTCACCGATTTCCTGTCCCGCGAAAGCGCCCTGCACTTCCGCATCGGGGAAACGAAAAATTACACCGAGGCCGACCGTGCCTTCGAACTGGTGGTCCTCGACACGAGCGCCCCGGATTCCGACAAGGTCGTCGCCATCCCCTGCAGCCGGCTGGTCCGGCGCGGCAAAGTAAGCCACCCGGAAATGCCCTTCGCCGTGCAGCTGAAGACCTTCTATGCCAATTCCCAGCTCGCCCAGCAGTCCCAGTCGGGCTACGAACCGGTCAAGGCCACGGCCGGCCTCGGCCCCGGCATCTGGTGGCGCGAAGTCGCGCGGGAAACCGAGATGAACCGGATGGACATGCCGTCGGCCACCGTCGAAATCATCACGCCCAAAGGTTCGCTTGGCACCTTCCTCGTGTCCGCCTGGCTGGACCGGCCCCAAACGTTCAATTTTGACGGCCGTCCCTACGAATTGCTGCTGCGGCAGGAACGCTATTACCTGCCGTTCAGCCTCCACCTCATCGAGTTCCGGCACGATCGCTATCCCGGCACCAACATCCCCAAAAATTTCTCCAGCCGTGTCCGGCTGCAAAACCTGGACAACGGCGAGGACCGGGAAGTGCGGATTTTCATGAACAACCCGCTGCGCTATGCCGGCGAAACGTTTTATCAGGCGAGCTTCGATCCCGACGACCACGGCAGCGTGTTGCAGGTGGTGCATAACCCGAGCTGGCTGACGCCTTATTTCTCGTGCGTGCTCGTGGCGACTGGCCTGATCATCCAGTTCCTCAGCCATCTGATCCCGTTCTTAAAGCGCCGACTGGCCACTACCGGGAACGCCGCCGCCTCGACGGCGGGACGGCGGGACGCCGGCGCTACGCGAAAGGAGAAAAAACGATCATGAAAAAATGGATTCCCCTCATTTTGGTCGGGGTAATGGCCGGCTGGGTGTTATCCGGCCTGCGCCAGCCGTCGGAAACCGGTTTTCACACGAGTGATTTCGGCCAACTGCCCGTCCTCATGAACGGCCGCTTCCAGCCGTTCGACTCCGTCGGCCGCAATTCCTTGCTTCAGATCCGCACCAAACAAACCGTTTATGAAACCGACGGCGGCAAGGCAGTGACGCTTTCCGCCACGGACTGGCTGCTCGAAGCGATGATGAAGCCCGAAGCTGCCGACGACCGGAAGGTTTTCCGCATCGATAACAACGAAGTCACCGAACTGCTCAAAGTGCCCGACAACCAGACCTACTACACTTTCAATCAGATCCGGCCGCAGATGGATGAAATTGAAAAGCAGGTCCGCCGCATTGAACCCCTGGAATCGGCCAAACGTACCGTCTTCGAGTCGCAGTTGATGAAGCTCTACGAGTCGCTGAACCTGTACCAACGGCTCGAGGTCAGCCTGAAACCGCCCGGCTCGGACGATTTTGCAGCCGAACTGGACGCCTATCAAAAAAGCATCCCGGCGGGCATCGCCGCCGTGAATGCCCGCGACGCCGGGCAGAAATTCGACCAGGACGCCTTCAATACTCTGCTCGGTTTCATGGGCGGTTACAACACCGTCGCCAGCTTCGCCCTGCCTCTGACCATTCCACCCGTGGACCCCGGGCTGCCGCGCGACGCCTGGCAGAACATCGGCACCAACCTCATGCAAACCGCCCGCACCGGCGACCTCAATCCCGCTGCAAAGCTTTACGCGGAAATGGTCACCGCTTATCGCGCCGGCCAGCCGGATGATTTCAACCACGCCGTCGCCGGCTACCAGGCCTGGCTCGGCGACCGCTTCGCGCCGCAGGTAAAAAAGGCCAGCCGGGAATATTTCTTCAGCACCCTCGAACCGTTCTACAAGGCGATGGTCATCTACGTGCTCGCCCTGGTGCTGGCATTGCTGTCGTGGTTCAACCTGTCTGACTGGCTCCGGCGCTCGGCGTTTTATCTCGTCGTCCTCGCCTGGCTCATACACACGTTCGGACTGGTGTTCCGCATGTGGCTCGAAGGTCGGCCCCCCGTCACCAACCTTTATTCCTCCGCCATCTTCATCGGCTGGGGCGCCGTGATCCTCGGCATGGTCCTGGAAAAAATCTATCGTGACGGCATCGGCTGCGTCGTGGCGGGCTCCGCCGGCTTCGTTACGCTCATCATCGCCCACAACCTCGCCCTCAGCGGCGACACGATGGAAATGATGCGTGCCGTGCTCGATACTAATTTCTGGCTCGCCACCCACGTCGTCGCCGTCACCCTCGGCTACGCCTCAACCTTCGTGGCGGGGTTTCTGGCCATTATTTACATCCTGCGCGGTGTGTTCACGACCACGCTTTCGGCCGAAACCGCCAAATCACTGGCACGAATGGTTTATGGCATTGTCTGTTTTGCCACGCTGTTCAGTTTCGTCGGCACCGTCCTGGGCGGCATCTGGGCTGACCAGTCGTGGGGCCGGTTCTGGGGCTGGGACCCGAAGGAAAACGGGGCGCTGCTCATCGTGCTCTGGAATGCAACCATCCTGCACGCGCGCTGGGGCGGCCTCGTCCGCGAACGCGGCCTGATGAACCTCGCCGTGTTCGGCAACATCGTCACCAGCTTCTCGTGGTTCGGCGTGAACATGCTCGGCATCGGCCTGCACAGCTACGGGTTTATGGATGCCGCCTTCAAATGGCTCATGCTCTTCATCAGCAGCCAGGTCGCCATCATCCTGCTCGGCCTGCTGCCCCAGAAAGTCTGGCGCAGCTTCTCGGCGCGTCCCGCGGCTTGAACCGTATCCGTTTCAATCGGATTTCAATGCAAAGGTGCAAGAACGCGTGCGGCTGAACCGCAACCAAAAATCTCTTTGAACTGCGGCAGGAATCCCGCAGAGCGGGAGCCCCGCCGCTTTGGAAGCTCTACCTTGGTCGAAAAGCGGTGTCGCCGCTGCGCTCTGCCACCGCAGTCCAAAAAATTATTCCTCCCGGCAGCCCTTACGACCCATCCACAATCCGGAGCCCGAGCCCGCCTCGTTGGGGACCTTTGGTCTTTCCCGGATTCCACCAGCAACGGCCCTTCTCCTCAATCGCCTTTGCCGCCCGGCCCTCGATTTCCTTCAATTGCTCCTGGTTCAGCGGGCGGAATTCTTCAAACGCGCGAAACGCCGCGTCCTGCTCATTCGGAAAGCTCAATCCCAACAACGTCACGTCCGGATCAAGCGTCAGCGTGTAGTGCAGACATTCGGCCACGCCCAGGCGCGGAAGCTGCGGTTCAACCGCGGGTTCCTTGCCACCGGAACTGAACTTGCCGCGCGGACGTTCCTGCAACGGCTGGTTGTATCCCGTGGTATCGCCCAGCAGTTTGCCCGCGCCGAACGTCTTAAAACAGACCGTGCCCACCCCCTTCCGCCGGGCCAGCGGCAGGATCTCGTCCACATACCGCCGATCCACAAACGGCCCCACGGGGAACATCACCACGTCGCACAAATCGGTGGCCAGCGCCGCGCGCAGGACGTCGGGGTGATGACTGGAAATGCCGCGGAACCGCACCTTGCCGGCAGCCCGGCACCGGGCAAGTTCGTCCATGCCCGTGGCGGCGATCCGTTCCCACTGCGACAATTCGGAAACCTCGTGAAAGACAAACAGATCCACCGCCGCGAGCCCGAGCGCCTGGAGGCTGGCCTCCAGTTGCGGCCCGACCGGCTGGTCCAGGTGATCGATCTTGTCGATGACGAAAATTCCCTCGCGCCGGCCCTTGAGCGCGGCGCCGACGATCTGTTCGCTGTAGCCGCTTTCGTACATCGGAGCGGTATCAATCAGGTTCAGCCCGTAATCCATGGCCCGATGGAGCGTGGCCACGCATTTTTCCAGCGGCACCGAGCGGTCCGCCAGGTCCCCCATGCCGAGCACGGACGCTTCGAACCCGGTCTTTCCCAAAAGTCGTCGTTTCATGGCTGTTGATCCCCACTGTATTTACTCCATTTTCCCGATTTACTCAAGTCACAGCGTCAAAGAATCAAGTCAGGACCCGCCCGGGTAGAAGAAGGGCGCTGGTGAATGAAACTTTCACCAGCGCCATGCGAGCAGAGGCAGAATGACCTGAACTTGTGATGCCATCAAACCACGTTCGCCCGGTTTCGTCAAAGGCGCCCCGGAAACAAGCCGGTGACATTCCGGAAAACCTGCCAGCCGATCGCGAACCAATCGGTTTTCAATGCCAAAACCGTTTACAAAACTTTATAACCCGGGTTACAGAGTTTTGTTGCCCGCCGGCATTCTTTTCTTCGACCGTCAGTCAGGGCTCGCTGCCACAGCGAAGACGGCTCGACTCGCCACTGGATTTTCATATCGTGCTCCGATGCCAGTTCCTTCCCGGATCGTCTGCCTGAGTGCCGAGGCGGTTGACGTGCTCTACCGGCTCGGCTGCGGCCGTCGGATTGTCGGCGTCACCAGCTTCGCCGCCGAACCGCCCGCCGCCCGCCGCAAACCGCGGGTAAGCGGATTTTCCAGCGTCAACTTTGAGAAGATCGATGCATTGAAACCGGACCTGGTCATCACCTTCTCCGACGTGCAGGCTGACGCCGCGCGAGAACTGGTCCGGCGCGGACATACCGTGCTGGCGACCAATCAACGCTCCTTGCCGGAGATTTTCAAAACCATCCGGCTGGTCGGGCGGGTGGTCGGCCGCGCGCCGGAAGCCGGCCGGCTCGTGGACGATCTGCGCCGCAAAATCGGCGGTCCCAAAAAATTTCCCCGTGGGACGACGTCGCCGAAGGTCTATTTCGAGGAATGGGACGCGCCGCATATCAGCGGCATCCGCTGGGTGGGCGAGTTGATTGAGGCCGCCGGTGGACGGGATATTTTTCCAGAATTACGCGAATGTTCCCGGGCGCCGGACCGCGTAGTCACGGGCGATGAGGTCGTCCGTCGCCGGCCGGACATCATCATTGCGAGCTGGTGCGGGAAGCAGGCGAAGCTGGCGGAAATCTGCCGGCGACCCGGCTGGGAAACAATTCCGGCCGTGCGCCACGGCCAGGTGTATGAGATCAAATCCGCCCATATTCTCCAGCCCGGCCCGGGTTTATTGAAAGGTCTTCAGCAACTCCGCAAAATCATCAAAGCCTGGCATCATTCGCATTCGCGTTAAACGCGGCAGACCGGACTGGTCCAGCAGGACCCGGCAACGATGGAACTTTTTGTCGTCTCATAACTCCTATTCGTCAAGGTAGATGCACGAATTCGTGCCATTGTGAATACCTTTGTGAATAACAAACCATTGTATTAATACCCGTGTTCGGGTATAAACTGTAGATTCTGTTCAAATGACAGCGGGAATAGCAGCAAAACTAAGGATTTTGGTGGTGGATGACGAACCTGCCGTGGGGAATACTGTCAAGATGTTGCTTCAGTTCGATGGACATCAAGTAGAGGCGACCCACAGTAGCAAGGAGGCATTAGCCCTGTTTGAGCTTGGGCGTTTTGATCTCGTTTTCACCGACTATGCGATGCCCGGCATGAAGGGTGATCAACTGGCTGCCGCCATCAAATCCCGCGCACCGGACCAGCCGGTCGTCATGATTACCGGCCATGCCGGCACCCTGCCCCCGTCGCCCGACGTGGATTTTGTCGTCGGCAAACCCTTTCAGCTGGCCCATCTGCGGCAGGCCATAGCCACGGTTTTGCCCGAACGAGCCGTCGCCGTTTGAGTCAAATCGGCGGCGTCAGTTGCCTTTCCTGGGCACGGATTTGATATAACCAACCAAGTCATTCGCAGCAACATTCAGGGCCGTCGTCGCTGCTTCCTGCTCCGCCCGCCGCATGGTCTCGCCCAGGTCGTAGTCAATCGGCTGCTTGGATTCAATCGCTTCGCGACTGACGACGCGCGTGAACGGAACCAGGCCCGTACGCACGTCCACCAGCACCAGTTCGCACGTGCTGTACGACTTCACCTTGTCCTTGCTGAACGCCCGGTATTGCGAATAGGTATCACTACTGACGCGATATACCAATAGCAGGTCCGCCTGCATTCGTACGGCCGCCTCACGGAGGGTTGGGATGGAGGGTTGCTTGGGCGTCAGGAGAGAAGGCAACGGCGTCACCTCCACAATCTGGTCCGAGGCCAGCAATGCTTGCGACAAGGTGTCCACCTGCCCCTGCTGGAGCTTGATATATTCTTCATCCCGCCAGTAATAGCCGCCATACCTCGACCCATCGACGTTGGGAAACTTCATCAGCGCCAGCTTTGCCTTTGCCGGAAGTTCGAGTTTGCTGGAAAGAATCCGTGCCACCGCTTCATCGCTCAAAACCGCCTGGTCGGAGGAGAACAAAGACGTGGCGATGGGTTCCCGGGCCGCGTATTCGGGTGTTGCCGACACCCCAACCGGTCGAGTTTCGATGCAACCCGACAACAGGGTTCCAGTGAGGGCCAGTGCGAGCCAACGCGTTTCTTTCATAAAAATGGAGTGCGGCGAGGTTGATTGTCTAAACGACCCGCCCAAACGCGGGTTTGAGCGTTTTGGATCATTGACAGAACGCTAAGTGCCGCCTTTCCCCTTGTCGACAGTATTTTTGTCACCCTCGTTCCACCAATGCCTTCCGGCTGATGGTTCTGGTCGATCCGCAACGGCGAGTGGCGGCCAGAATCCCCCGCTTGTGGAAAGAGGGGCAGTCCGTTAGTTTGGCCGCCAATCCGAAGGCGTGCCCCTGCCCCGGCCATCGGAATGGTTGGTGGCCAACGTTCCCGGCAGGAGTTTTCGCTTTGAACGGGTTATGAAAATCGAACTCTGCGGGGTCTTGAAATCCTACCGGTCTTTGCGCGCACTGGACCATGTATCGCTGGCGATTGAACCGGGTCAGATTGTGAGTTTGCTGGGCCCGAATGGAGCGGGCAAAACAACCCTCATCCGCTGCCTCAGCGGCATCGCGGCGCCGGACAAAGGCAGGGTCTTCTTTGACGACCAGGAATTTCGCCGCGACCGGCTGGACCTGCGCCAGCGCCTGAGTCTGCTCCCGGATTTTCCATTCCTATTCTGGGAATGTTCGATTTTACGCAACATCGCCATGGTCCTGCGGCTATACGGCGCCGATGGTGAAGGTAGTGAGAAACGTGTCCTGGAGCTGCTCCGCGAATTCGACCTGCTGCCGCTGGCGTTGCGCCCGGTGCATTCGCTGTCCCGCGGCCAGGCCTACAAAACCGGCTTGGTCGCTTTGTTGGCGGCTGACCGTGAAGTCTGGGTTTTGGATGAACCGTTTGCCTCGGGGATGGACCCGCAAGGCATCGACGCGTTCAAGCGTTATGTCCGCGCGGCGGCCGGACGCGGCCGGACGATCATTTATTCGACCCAGATCCTCGATGTGGCCGAGCGGTTTTCCGACCGGGTCTGCCTCATCCACAAAGGCGCCATCCGCGCGTTTGATACGCTGGAGCGGTTGCGGGCGCTGGCGTCGGACAAGGACAACGTGCTGCAGGAAATGTTCCGCCAGTTGCGGGAAAGCAAATCGTGAAGCTCCACTCACCGCAGTTTCAACGGCAGCTGCGCCAGGGCGTGAAAAAGGCCATCCGGGAATCACCGGGCTTGATGCAGGAGTATCGTCTGGCCAAGAAATTCCGGAAACCGGTCATTTCGCCATGGGTGTTTCGCGGGATTTTTTCCCAGGTATTGGGATTTATCGTGCTGGTGATTGTCACGCGAACCGGGCACCCGGTCACCGGACTGGCGGTGATCACGCTCTGGACTTTCGCCGGGATTTTCATTTCCGCCCAACGCCTGTGGACGGTCCTCCATACTGATTCTGACATTCAAGCGTTGAGATTGCTGCCGGTTTCCGATGCGACCATCTTCCGGTGGGAACTGCAAAAGTTCCTCCGCAAAACCCTGATGTCCTTGCTGGACCTGACCGTCGGCTTCGGGGTTCTGGGATTGCTTTCGGCTTTGTCCCCGGCCCGATGGCTTGCGGTGCCGCTCGTCATCCTGTTGTCCTGGCTGATGTTGCTGTCATTGACCGCACTTTGCGTCCTTTACGTTTCGAGGAAAACCTACCAAACATTTGCCGGCCTCCTGATGGCCTTTGCCTTCTTCGTGTTTATCGCCAACAGCCTCGTTGGCGCCCCGTTGTTGAATTTCCTGGATCGCGCGGCGCCGGACCTGAACCTCCTGCTGCCCACCGGTTGGTCGGTTTCGTTGTTCCAATTGCTGCTGCCGGAATGCCGGTGGACGGCCCTGCTGTTGTTGCTGCCCATTGGTTGCATCATCGGGACACTGAAATATTCACTCAATTGTATGCGGAACGATTTCCGATTCGAGGAACAGATGTTGCCGGTGGTGCCCGACCTGTCTCCGGGCATGGACGCGGACGATTTGATGGATGAGCCCGGCTCGCCGGAAACCAGTCCGGCGGCGAGGTCATCCCAACGCCCGGGGCCGACGGAAATCGAGGAAATGGTAGAATCCCGGCGGTTCCTGCTGCCGGAGTCATGGCATCAACGCGGCTGGTTAGAGCAGCGTCTGTGGAACTGGCTGGGGGCGCGGGAAAAAGTGTTGTCCGATTTCCTGTTCCCGAAAGGCTATGCCATAACCGCTCCGTGGCTTCAGGCCGTGCGCAACCTCGCGATTGCCGTAGCGGTGGCCTTTGCCCTGGGACCCGTCAGCCCGACCGGCAAATGCTGGGTCCTGGGAATCGGCCTGTTCATCACGGGCTTGCAGGCGTTGGGACAAATCCTGAACTCGGGGGCGGCGTTTCGACCGATGTTTTGCAGCGGGGTGAATATCCCGGTCTATGCCGGTTATGGCATCGGTTACCGGGAATTGTCGCGCCTGCTGATCAAATGCTGCATGGTGCAACTCCCGTTTTTCCTCCCCTTCATCACCGTCTGCGGCATGCTCGTCGCCCTGATGGTTGACTGGCCCTGGCAAACGGGAATCGTCATCGGCTTCAAGGCCGGCATCCTGCTGTTCGGGGCCCGGTTCATCACCATCATGTTCGCCTTCAGCGGCGGCACCAATGACAATTCAAAATTCCGGGTGCGCACCTTGATGCTGTTTGCGGCCATCATCAGCCTGGGCCTGGCATTTTTGGGGCTGGGCGCGGCCAGCCTGCTGGTGCCTGCCCCGAGCGCCTGGATTTTTCCGGGGCTGGCCGTCCTGGATGCCTATGTTCTGTTCCGGGTTTATGGCTGGTTTTATCACGCCAACCGATTCGATTTGATGCAGCTCCCCCGGAACTGATGGCCGGCCCGGTAATGCAGGAATTCCAGATCGCCGACGGCCAATCGCGGGCCAGAAATTCTTCGTCAGTTTTTTTCGGTCGGCGACGTTGAACGCGGTGGCTGGTCCAACGGGTGCTCGTGCTTCTGCCATTCCTCGGAGACGTGGCCGTCCCAGCACGCCGGGTTGATGGGGTAAACGTCAGGGTCGAAGATGACGTGGTAGAAATGCCACACGATGATGGCCAGGCAAGCCAGCACGGCTTCGTAGTAATGAATAGTCAGCGCCACATCCACGATCCAGCGCGGGAGGAAGCGGGTCACATCCATTTTGAACCAGATCATCAGCCCGCTCATACCCATGATGATGGTGCCCCAGATCACCGCCCAATACTCCATCTTTTCCGCATAGCCAAATCGGCCGATCTTCAGCTTCTCCGTGCTCCATCCCATCAGATACCGGATCTGGCACCAGACATCGGCCAGGTCCTGCTTCACGGGGAACAGGTCCCGGACCAGTTTCCGTCCGTCCCGGGACGCCAGCAGGTATATCAAATGCCAGGCTCCGACGACGAGCAACACAATGCCGGCGATGCGATGAGTCCAGCTCCGGAAAGGTTCACTGGAACCGAGCAACCGCGAGACCAATGAATCCGGAAATTTCAGCGCAAACCCGGTGATGGCGAGGATGATGAAACTGGCCGCCAGCACAAAATGTTGCCAGCGCTGCGCAAGGCTCATGCGCACCACCGGTCGCACAGCCACGCGATAACGGGCGGCCACCTTGCGCAGGAACAACAACGCGTTGTGGATGAACATCGCGCCAATGGTGCCGAAGATGAGGACCAGGTAAATCTGGCGTACCCACCAGTTGATTTGCAGGCCAATGCCGTCGCCACCTCCCGCCGATTTGGCTGATTCGATGTCCACGTGGATTTTGCCGGTGGCAAACTTTTCGTCGGCACCCGGATGGCATTTGCCGCAGGTCTGGACGAGATGGGCCGCGTTAATGGTCGAGTTGGTGTCGGTGGAGCGCAGGATTTTATGAAAACCATGGCAACTGCCGCAGTTGGCAGCCACTGTGGAGCCATATTGCGCCGCGAGACCGTGATAACTTTCAAAGAACGTCTTCACCCGGTCGCCCGGCAGTTTGTATTTGGTATTGAGCCGTTCAGAGGCATGGCAGCGGCTGCACACTTCGGAGGAGACCTGCGGTGAAGCATGCTTCAGGTCGGCGATTTTGTGCTCGGAATGGCAGTCAGTGCAGGTGGGCGCGTCGCGCATGCCCGCCGCCATCGCCTTGCCGTGCACGCTGGCCGTCCAATCCTTGACTTCCTGGTCGTGACACGCGCCGCATGTTTCGGCCAGATGCGAATAATGCAATGGCGACGCCGGCAGGTTCGATGGCAGAATTTCATGGGAATCGTGACAGTCCTGGCATGTGGCGGCGTCGAGATGTCCGGCCTTGGCTGCCAGCCCGTGCACGCTGGCAGTGTAGCTGTCGGTCTGTTTCTCATGGCAGGTGGCGCAATGGACGGGTTGCAACAGGACATTGTCATCCGGATGCTTGACCGTGGCATCGGCGTGGCAACTGACACAGGAATTGGTTTTGTGAGCCGACGCCATGAGTTTGGTTTCGTCCACGAACAGGGAGATGACGCGTCCCACGGCGTTGGTGATGGCCAGCGTCTTGTCCGAGTGACAATCCAGGCAATCGCTGTTCTTCAAGCCAGCCCGGGCCGGCAAGGTAAATGCCAGCAAGGCCAAGACGCAGAAAGACAGATGCCACAGTCGATTCATAACATTCAAATATAGAACAATATACGGCGGAACGACTCCACCTGGTTTGGCGGCAAATGGTCATTTCTTGTTAACCGTTTAACCACGAATGGGCGTGAACAGGAGGCCAAAGCCGGAAGCAGAGAACACCGGTGTACGATCTGAACCAATCCTCGCGTCCTAGTTGAATGGCGGACGAGGATTCTGTGACGGCAACGGAGCAGGCGGGGAAGCTGAAAATATCAGTTTCCAGGCGTTTTTGTAGTGGAGAATGGCATTGACGTACTGATGCGCGGCGGCAGCTTGATCACCTGCGTCCATTTGATCCGTGAAGAACGGCGGTAAAGGAACCGGGTGGCCACCGCCGGGAGTGGTGCCCCCATTTTGAACAGCCCGCACAGCCAGGAGTCGGGCGGCTTTGGCAAGATTTTCCTCCCATCCTTGCACGACCGTTGCGGAAATCACATTGTCTTTCTGCTTCAGCAAGCGATCCAGCAGGTGCACGACCATTGCGTCCTCGGCAAAAAAATTGCGACCGCCGCGTTCTGAGAAATACAGGTCACCCACCCAAGAATTCGTCGCCAAGGCATGCTTTAATTCAGCCATGGCCAGGTTCAATTTGGAATGGTGACCGGCGGGTTCGGTTTTCAACGCCATCATTTCACCCAGCACGCGCTGTCCGACCTCCAAGGTTCCCATCAGAACCACGATGCGCGTGGCTTGGGCCACTCCGCCACGTGGATTGATGGCAGTGTAAGTACGAAGGTAAGTACCCGGGGTATAGCCATACCCGCCGGACCCCGCGCCGGTCATCTCGGCCGCTCCCGATGAATCGACCAGATTGGTTTGAACATCGGTTTCACCGGAAGTGTTCGACCCCCACCCGACAATCGTCCCGTCGGCTTTCAAAGCCAAGCTGTGATATCTACCCGCTGCGATGACAATAACGTTGCTCAAACCTGCCGGTGGACTTGCTTGTTGCCAAGAATCGTCGCCCCAACCAACTACGGTACCGTCAGCCTTCAGCGCCAGGCTGTGGCTGAATCCGGCGGCAATGGCCACAACGTTGCTCAAACCTCTGGGCAGGCTGACTTCCCCGTAACCGTTGTGCCCCCACCCGGCCACCGTGCCATCGCTTTTCAAAGCCAGACCGAAGGCCTCACCTGCCGAGATGGCGACAACATTGCTCAAGCCTGTCGGCGGGTTGGTACCTCCAAAATAAGGATAGCCCCACCCGACAATCGTACCGTCGGATTTCAACGCCAGACTGTTGGCGTATCCGGCGGAAATGGCCACCACATTGCTTAAACCCTCAGGGATCAAAGCCTGGCCGAAATTGACCCCGTCATGCCCCGCAACCCCGGTTGCTCCAAGACCCCAACCGACGACGGTACCGTCAGGCTTCAAGGCCAGACTGAATCCCCAACCCGCCGCGACCGCCACCGCGCAGGAAAGGTCGGTCGGGACGTTGGTTTCACCAAAGGTATTGTCTCCCCAAGCGACGACCGTCCCGTCAGCCTTCAACACGAGATCATGGATATAGGTGGAAATCTCCACAACATTGCTGATCCCCGGAGGAACCGCCGGCTCTTGTCCCCAACCACCCCAACCAACGACCGTGCGATCCGCTTTCAAAGCCAGGCTGTTGAACTCGCCGGCAGCGATGGCTATAGGCAAGGCTTGCACTTGTGCGCCCGGCTCCTCGTAGGGGTCGGAACCAAGAAGGTACAGAGGATTGTCGCCCAACAAGGTCAGCCGCGGCGCCTGATAAATGACGGGTAGTCCGAGGGAGAGTCCGAAGTCATTGGCCGCAACAATCCGGGAATAACAGGCAACTCCGGGCGGCAGCCCGGACAAAGCGGCGCTTAACGAGACATCTTTCCATCCACTGCCAACTCGAACCGGGCCGGTGCCGTTGCCGAAGGCGGGGCTGGTATCCCATTCGAACCAGGCCCACGTTTCCCTGCTATTGGGATTCACCATACCGTGCAATCCGAGATCGCCATTGGTCCCCACAGCCGGCTGGGTGAAGGCATCGGGAGCGGACGGCGACGGGCTATGCCAGAGGTAGATTCCAAGGCGTCCCAATGTTGCTGCCAACCGGTTACCGTCGGCCGAGGAAGCAACGCAAGGCAACCAGCCGTCAAACGAAAAAAAGCCCGGCCATCGGTTCGTGATCCAGGTGGCTCCCGCATCCATCGAATGAAAAAAACCACTGGTCTCCACGGTATAGCCTTTTACCACCGCCACCAATCGAGTTCCATCACTCGAAGCGGCGATACTCTCAAACGAATCGGGAAAATGAGGCACATCGATTACCAACCAACTGGCACCCGCATTCGATGACACACACACGTTGCCGTACGTTGATAGGTTTGGTAAAGCCAACAGTCTCTGACCATCAGCAGTCACGACAACCTGCCATCCTGAGCCGTAAGGCGGTTGGGTGTGGTTCCACGTGATCCCGGAATTGGTTGAGACGTAAATCCTTCCCTGGCAGGAAGCCGCTAGCATTGTGCCGTCGGCCGACGAAGCGACCGACGTCCAGTTTGTGACCGGGGCGGCGGTCACGTTCCAAGTCACGCCGGAATCCACCGAGGTGTAGATAGGACCATAATTGCAGATACCACCGGACACCGCCACCAGCCTGGTGCCATCCGCCGAACACGCGATTGCACTCCAATTGGTGACGGGAGCGCCGCTGATTGACCAAGTGGCGCCGAAATCCGTGGAGAGATAAATCCCCTCGCTCCAGAAGGTCCCGCCGGCAGCCGCCACCAGCAGTCCTCCGTTTGCCGAAGCGGCGACCGAGACCCAGCGGTTGGTGGGCGCACTGGTCAGAGTCCAATTGATGCCGGCGTCGGTCGAAACGTATATCGGTCCCAACATGGTCCAGCCTCCTGCCGCGGCGACCAGCACGTGGCCGTTGGCCGAAGAGGCGATCGACTGCCAATAGTCCAGCGGCACAGGAGCGGCCGTCCAGCCGGCAGGGACGCGAGACTGACGTTGGGATAGAAGCCGCAAGACACGGCCAAGGCCAGCAACAAGGATCGAGCCTTCATGAAGTAGTTGAATGATATCAGATTTATGAAACCGGTTCAAATTCTATTTAAGCTTGTCTTTTGACTTAAAAAAACACGAAGACCCAGGATCTAAAATGGGCACAGGTGGGAGTAATTGCCGAAAGACCCACGACGCCACGCCCCAATAAACCTCGTCAATTTGTGTTCAGGCGATCGCGGTGGGCCAGACATAGGCCGGGCGAGTCCCAGGCCCATCAACGCATAATCGACGGGTTCCGGGACGGGTGCGACAGGTTGATGGTTTGATCCAACAATATACGGCGGAATGACTCCACCTAGTTCGGCGGCAAAGGGCCATTTCTTGTTGGAAATTTGACCCCGAGATCACAGCGAAAAAATCTTCCCGCCGACCCATAAAACTTATATACATATGAAAAATTAGCCATTTTTATACGTAATTAATGCTTAATTGGTGAATCAACGTATGGCGCGGTGGACTTGTCCGGACAATTTGCAGCGGTGGCTTGAATTGGCTGAGAAATCAACCTATCGGGCGCCCATTCTTTCAAGGACGTTGAATGTTTCGGCGCGGCAATTGCGGCGTTACACGCACGCCAGTTTTGGTTGCAGTCCCCAGGATTGGTTGAACGCACAGCGGCTGGTCCGGGCCGGCAAGCTGCTCAAACGTCTTCGTTCGGTGAAAACCGTCGCCTTCCGGCTTGGCTTCAAACAGGTCTCCCATTTCTCCCGGGAATTCAAACTCCAATATGGCATTGCGCCAACCGCTTTTCTGGTTTGGAGCGACGACCAGGCGGAGGTTCGCCTCCGGCAGACCGATGGCCGCGCCAGATAACAAATGGCCGCGCCAGATAACTGTTTAAGGTTGTAGCCGCAGGTAATATTGTCCTAATAGTAATCATTAACGGAAGACAACAAGGTTTCCCTGATTTCAGGGAGCGGGCGCAACTCCACTTTTGTTTCAGGGACTCTGGGCGTCAGACAACACCATGAGAACTGCAGTCGGCCAATGGGATATTAACGGACCGGTGATGAGTTTCGGAAAGAACGGGGTGTTTTCCAAGAAATGCCGATCCGAGCAGATGCTTTCGGGGATTCCGGGTTCCGGACATGGAACTTTTGCTTCGGCGATCCTTCCAACCATTCGCAGGTTCACAAATGTCATGGCCATAAATAAATACGTCCTGTTCCTGGTTTTGATGTTCCCGGCGGTGTCGGTTTTGGCCTGGGGTCCTGAAGGCCACCAGGCGGTGGCGGAACTGGCGAGGACCCTGTTGACCCCCAAAGCCCGCAACGCGGTGACGAAGCTGTTGGGCAGCGATGATCTGGCTTCGGTTGCCACCTGGGCGGATGACCTCCGGGCGGCTTCCCGGGGAAAAGGTCCCCTGGTTCATGACCCGGAAGCCATCGCCTTCAATCAAGCGCATCCCCGCAACAGCCAGTGGCATTTTGTCGACCTGCCGCTGGGCTCAACCAATTACACCGACAGCGGACCTTTTAGTTCGCCGGACGACGTCGTTCACGCCATCAACCGATGCGTTGCAGTACTGGAAGGAAAAACAAACGAGTTCACCCAACCCCAGGCGCTTCGCCTGCTCGTGCATTTTGTGGGCGATATCCACCAGCCGCTGCATGTTGGCACGGGATATTACCAGATCGACCACAACAACGTGGTGAAGCTCGTCACCAGCCCGGCCGAGGCCGAGGCGAAACCGAACGATGCCGGGGGCAACGATCTGTTTTACGGTCCCGGCCGGTTCGATGAATTGCACGGTTACTGGGACGGGACCTTGGTTGAACGGGTTGACAACACCAGCAGCTACCACAAGCTGGCCCCCTATCTGGCCGACAAAGTGGATCAAACCGGCTGGAAAACTCCGGGCAATTATCATCAATGGGCCGAAGCCTGGGCGGATGATTCCGTGCAGATCGCCCTCCGGGCTTATGATGGACTCATCTTCAGCGATCCGGCTTTCAACACCCATCATGATCTGAGGAAAATCACCATCACCCTGCCGGACAATTATGAGGCAGACCAGACCCGGCGGGTGGAACAGCAACTGGCCAAGGGCGGTTTTCATCTGGCCGAGCTGCTCAATCAGATCAACTGGAACCTGCCTCCTTAAAACCCGCGACCCGTTTCATGACCACCCGCCCCTCACCGATGAAAATCTCCACCACCATAGCCTGGGTGACCCTGCTGGCCATACTGGGGTTGTTCGTTGTTTATCCCGTTTTATCAAACCAGGTCCCCGACCCGGCGGTTTTCAAACCCATGACGGCGCAGGTCTTCATCGGGTTGATCGGCTGGCTGTTCGCGGTGGCGCTTTTCGTCGAACGGGCAGTGGAAGTCGTCGTGATGGTCTTTCGTGATCAGCAGGCCGACCTGCTGGACGAAGCGGAGGAGTTGGCCGCCAGGGCTTCCGCCAGCGCGATCCAAAAAGCTGCGGTTTTGGCCGGCGACAATCCGGGCAAGCCGGCGGCGACCGATACGGCCGAAGCGGCGGCCAAAACATATGCCGATGCCCGGCACAATAAAGTCGTTTTCCGGGCTGAAACCAAAGAGTTCGCGCTATTGGTCGGGCTGGTCTTTGGCATATTCGTGAGCCTGGCCGGGGTGAGGGCGTTACGCGGGCTCCTGGTGGACAACGGATGCTATGTGCCTCTGTTCACGGTGGCCGACATCGTGATTACCGGCGCAATGCTGGCGGGCGGCAGCGAGGGGATTCACCGGATGGCCAATGCGTTCACCAGTTTCATGGATGGCATTTCTGCCCGGGCCGATCAGGTCCAAAGGAACGCCGATAAAGACAAGAAAACAACCCCGTAGGAAGCTGCATGCCAACTGATTTAAGCAAAATCAAAAACGTCGTGGTGGTGATGATGGAAAATCGTTCCTTCGACCACATGCTGGGTTATTTGAGCCTGGACCCGTTCAACCGCAAAGACGTTGACGGTCAGAGCCTGGATCCGGACTGGTTGAAAAAATTCACCAACTTTGACAGCGGTCAGGCCGTCCCGCCCTTTCATGCGACGGATCCCCACACGATGCCGGATGATTTTGACCCGCCGCATGAACGGAGCAATGTCGCCGCGCAGATTGACCCGCGTCAGGACGACAGTTTTCCCTTGAACGGCTTTGTCAGCGCCATTCCCCCAAAGGTCACCACGGATCCGGCCGTGAGACGTTTGGTGATGGGTTATTTCGGGGCGGAACAGGCTCCGATAAGCGACTTCTTCGCAAAAAATTTCACCATCTGCGACCGGTGGTTCTGCTCCCTGCCGGCCGGCACACAACCCAACCGCCTGATGTCCATGAGCGGCTTTTCCATGATCGAAGTAAATCAAACTCCGCTGCCGGACCAGGAACTCGTCTATGACTGGCTGAACCGGCGGAACATCAGCTGGCGGGTGTATCATCAGGAGATCCCCTTTTTCGCGTTGATGCCGAGGTGGCTGCCGTCCGTTCTTTTCGGCGACAATTTCCGCTGTTTCGAGGACATGGAGTCGGATTTGCGAAACACGCCGCCGGACCAGCTGCCCCAGGTCATTTTCGTTGAGCCAACCTATCAGGACGCGCCCCACACGGGTACCAGCACCGATGATCATGCACCCGCCGGCATCAGCGATGGCGAGGAATTTCTCATGCAGGCGTACAAAGCCGTGACGGCCAGCAAAAGTTTCTGGCAAGGCGCGCTCATGATCGTCGATTATGACGAGCATGGCGGGTTCTTTGACCATGTCCCCCCGCCGGTCATTCCCACCCAGCCGCCCGATGGTGCCAAATGGTCCGTTCCCTTCAAGTCGCTGGGAGTGCGCATCCCGGCCTTTGTCATTTCGCCGTTTGTGGCGCCGGGCACCGTGAGTCATAATCTGCTGGATCACACTTCCGTGCTCAAGTTGCTGGGTGAAAAGTTCGGCAACGGCTCCTATTCCCCGGTCGTGGACGCCCGGCCCGTGGGCAGCATTTCCCACGTTCTCGATTTCACCAATCCAATAATGTCGGCGCCGGCGCCGCCACCCCTTGATGACTACCTGAAAATGAGGCCGCCGGCTCCGGTTGGGGTGACGACTCCGCCACTCGACACCCCCATGCAACAGGGGTTCAGCGATGTTATAGAGAGCATGAAACAGCACGGCGCGGACGCGAGCCATCCGAAATTCGGCCAGTTGTTGACCTAGTCCACCATTATCCGATCCAGCATTTTCTCGTTTGACCATGAAAGCAAAATTCCCAATCCGGTTACTGATGGTAATGGCGATGGCGGGCGGCGGACTGATCGTCAGCGGTTGCTGGCCTCCTCATCCTCACAGCACATATGTCAAGATCCATCAAGATGCCAGCAACGGTGATGCGGCCGGTGTGGCGACGGACCTGGCAGCGGCTCCGGAAGACCTGAACCTGCCGGAAGACAAAGGCCAGGAGACGCCGCTGCATCTGGCGGCGGAAAACTGCCATTCCAACGTCGTAGTGCTGTTGTTGGACAAAGGGGCCAAGATAAACATGACGGACCAGGCCAAAGCAACCCCGCTGCATTTGGCGGCCCAGGAAGGGTGCGCGGACGTGGTCGAAATCCTTCTGGCCCGGGGAGCCCGGGTGAATGAGCGCGATGACCAGGGTCGCACCCCGCTCAAGCGCGCCGAGCTATGGCATCAGGATGCCATTGTCCCGTTGCTCCGCCAGCATGGGGGCACCGAATAACGATGTGGATGCCTGAAAAAATGATCCACCGACCTGCGAAATCGCTGGAAGGAAGATCGCCCGGTTGTTAAAACCAAAACCACCTGAAAAATGATTATGCCCAGATCAATCCGTTTCATTATAGTCCAGTCAACGGCCTTGCTGTATGTGTCGCTGCTTTTGGCCGGCTGCAGCAGCCTGAACAAACAGGCGGCCGGCAAACTTGCCGATCAAGGCGCCTCGGTCGCCAACACGATCGGGCAATCCTACCAATCAACCAGCCAGGATCTGGCCCGATATGTCGAAGGCGAGTATCTGCTGTCCGGGCTTAAACCCGGCTATTCACCGCCCGATGACAACATGCTGAAGAGTATTGCCACGGTTGAAGGAGAATTGCATTCACGGCAGCAAATGATGGCCGGTTTGAGCGATGTGTATACGTCCTTTGGCGCCCTGTGCACGTATGACGCGCAAGGAGAGGTCGAAAAGTCGCTGGGCAACGCGGTGCAGGCGGGAAACAGCCTGGCGACCTTGCTGGGCGGCGGGGCCATTTCCGACTCGGCGGGCAAATTATTCGCCCAGACCACCGGCGCCATTGCCGGGCAGGTGCAGGCCGGCCGAATCAAGGACGCCAGCGTAAAAATCCGTTCCCTGCTGGCAGGGATAATCTTTTTACTCCAAAAATCGAATGAGCAAGCCGCGATCGTTGCTGCTCGCGAAGAGATCGCCCGTGATAAATTAAAAGTTGCCACAACCTTCTGGGCCGATGATTTTGCCACGGCCGACGGAATTCTTGACGGCCAGATCCAGTCCTACGGCCTTACACCCAATCCATCCGCCCTGGTTCACGCCTCGCAAAATCCGGCGTTAAAGGAAGGCGTCAGTCAGGTGCTGAAATGGCGGCACCAGCAGGAGCTGGCAGCCCAGGCTGACGCTTATCAGGCAACGATTCAGGCGCTGCAAAAATTAAACACCGAACATGCCCGGATCGAGGCCGGCGAACCGGCAGACCTGGGAACCATCCAGAACAATCTGGCAACCATCCAACAATACGTCGACCTGATTACCGCGGTGAAGAAAGGGAAATAATCTATGAGCGATGACTCGAATCCGAATCTGGAAGAAGTAAAAAAAACCTACCGGTTGATTGATGACAACTTCGACACGGTCTATGCCCAGTGCAATGCGGACCAAAAAAAGCAGCTGATCGCCTCCCGGGATGCGGCTCGTGACGCATTCTGGCGCGCAGTGGCGGAAAATCTGACCGACGATCACGGCCTGGTCGCTCAAACTTATGCCGATTTGCAGGCTGCCAATAAGAAGATTCAAGATGATCTCGAGGGACTGCAAAATGTGTCGGCCTTTCTCGACACGGTGGCGCAGGGGGTCAAACTCGCCGGGGCGCTGGTCACGTTAGCGGCAGCCTGACGGTTCGTGTCCCGGTGCTTAAAACAGTTTCCAGCAAATAAAATAACGCCGGCTCCTTCCCAGATTGCCGTTTCGGGTAATTCCGTCGCTGAGGGACCAGGGGCCGGGCAAAGGGAGCCGGATTATGGATGAACCCAAATCGGGATCGGGTGGGTCGTTTAATTGGATGAGCATAGTGACCCTGCTCACGCTGGTGGGCGGTCTGGTGATTGCCACGAGGAATGTGCATAGTGACCGGCCCAATTCTTCCGCCGAGGCCGATTTTTCTTCCAGCGAACAACGGGTCCAGTCGCGTTTGTGGGAAGACCCGCTCGGTTGGGGCACCAACCAGGTACAGGCGAATGGCCAAAGGGCTTTTCGTCTGTTGCAGGATCAAATCAATGCCCGCACGTCCCAGGATCCCCGCCCCACGCTGCTGCTGGTCATGATCCGCGGGGGACCGTACAGCGAAGATCGCGAGTCGCGCATTCGCAGCCGTATCGCCATCGTCTCCGCGCTGGGAGAATCCGGCTATGCACCCGAAGACGCACAGCACATCGGGGCGGTTAAATTTTCCTGGCCCACGACGGCAGAATTGCGGAATGCCTGGATCACCAACCAGCCATGCCAGTTTCGCATCAATGACCGGAAAGGCTTGAAAACATCCGATAACAAGCTGGAACTGGCGTTTGAGTGGTATCGCAGCCGCACTTTCAACCGGAACAGCGATCCGTCATCGGAGCAACGAGTGCTGGTACTCTGGCTGGACGAAGATCAGTTCAACGATTATCCGCTGGCCGGGGTGGCGCTTTTAGTCAACGAGTTGATCGACGCCTACAGCAAGGTAGACATCAAAACCATCACCAACCTGTTTGAACGGGTTGCGTTGATCGGGCCGCGCTCATCCACCACCCTGCGCGCCATGCTGCCACCCTATGGCCAGGCGGACTACGTCAGCAACAGCATCTGCCCCGGCTTGAAGGAGGAAGTTTCCAACATACTCCACCAGGTGGACGTTTTCTGCCCGATATCAAGTGCGATGGATGAAGTATTGGTGGCCGACAGTCACAATGCCCCGCCCCGGCAGCCGGTCGAGAGGGTCCTGACAAACTTTTGGTTCCATTCTTTCCACAACTTTTGCGCCACGGATGCCCAATTGGCGGCGGAGGCATTCGATGAACTCAAGCTTCGCCAGGTTGACCTGAGCGACCCGGAAAAAAACCGGAAGAACCTCGTCCTGATTTCGGAATGGGACACGTTTTACGGCCGGATGCTCTCGCTGACCTATGCGGCGGAACTCGCCAAAATGCAGCATCAGTGTTTGAACGACATCGATTTTGTCAACCGTTACCGGAGCAAGAATTGGTTCTGGCCCACCAATCTTTTTTCCTTTGTTTATCTTCGCGGGTTGGATGGGCAGACGACCCGTCCCGCGCCCCCGGAGACCGCGCCCCCGGAATCCAGCAAACTGCCTTCCCTGGAAGATTTGAAACACGGCGACCTGAATCAAAACAAGGCCGAAGGTGAGGCCCAATTTGATTATTTGGACCGGCTGGCCGACCGGATGCAGGAGCTGGATGACAAGCTGAAAACCAGCGGGCAAGGCCGGATCGATGCCATTGGCATGGTAGGCAGCGACCCCTACGACACATTGGTGATCTTACAAGTGCTAAGACCGAGATTTCCCGATGCCGTCTTTTTCACCACTGAGCTGGATGCGCGTTATCTGCATCCCAAGGTCCAGGGCTGGGGCCGGAACCTGATTGTTCTCAGCGGTTACGGCCTGCAATTGAGCGAGGAATTGCAGGGCAGCGTGGCTCCGTTTCGCGACAGCGCGCAGACGGCCCAGTTTGCGGCGACGCTGGCGGCGCTGAAAGGAGGCAAGCTCCTCCTGTTGAACAGCATTCCACCGCGGCGGTTTGAAATTGGGCGTTTGCACGCCTATGACTTGAGTGTGACCAATGGTGGCATCTTGCATCCCCTGCCGCTGGGCCAGCGCCAATACCTGTCGCCGGACATGAAACGGGGATTCGGCCTGGTGCTCGTATGCGGTGGATTCATGTTGATCTGCTCCTGGCGTACTCTGCAACGTTTGACCTGGGATCGCCAGCAGTTCGAAATGGAATGCCTTTGGTTTCAGAAGGAAGACCTCGGCGGTGAGGAGGGGATTGCCAAAATTTCAAAGCAACTGGACGGGTCCGACCCCGACCGGCTCATATCGTGGTTATCAGGGTCTTTTGCCGAATACCATGCCCGCCCAAAAACGCCCGGTTCCAACCCAACCGCCGGCGCCGCCGAATTGCAGCGATTCCTTGATTTTCTGAACCAGGTTGCATTGCAGACCGAGATCCCCCCGGAAGTGGTCGCCAGTTCAAAATACATTGGCCAGCGGGACAAAAAAGATTTTGATCAAGCGCTGCTGGCCAAACAGAGCGCCGGAGTCTTTTTTCAAAATAATTCCGCGACCCGGCTGCGGCTGAACCGGCGGATTTTGAGCAAATTGTTTTTGCAGCTTCAGGCCTCGAACAAACTGGATCCGGATCCCGACCTGGCTCAAGTCCATCATCATTCCCGCCGATCAGGTTTGGAACAATATCGGTTGCGGCGAAACTGGCGGCGGGCCATCTGGATCGGCGGGGTGCTCTTTGCCATCATCTTCTGTCTCCTGTTGCGGGCGGCCCTCAACGACAATGTTGTTCGTCCGACCGGCGAACCATTGCTGTTTTCCGCAGGGATCAGCGTCTGGCCCACGGAAATGCTGCGATTGGCGGCTTTTGGCCTGGCCATCGCGTTTCTGGCCAATGCCTACGCCTCGCTGCGATCAGGCATCTTTGACCTCACGCGCCGCTATCGCCTGCCTTTGGCACGTCAGTTGTGCGAATTCAAATGGCGATTGCCTTCCACTCCGGCACCACAGGCGACGGTGGATGCCGTCAAACTCTGGAAACATTACCAGCAACTTGGACGTTTTTGGCAGCGCATGGGTAGAATCGCTCCCCTGATATCGACTTATTTCCTGTTATGTTACGGTATCGGATTGCTGGCGGGAATGCCCTACCGTCCGGTTCGCGGGCCGATATCCAACACTTGGGATCTGTGCTTGTTGGGCCTGGCCATCCTGGCTTTTCTGTTGCTGGCCTTTTGGATCACGGATGCCGCACGCCTGTGCCGCTGGTTGATCGAACATCTGAGTGAGGCGCCCACCCGGTATCCCGATGCCAGCCTGCGGTTCTTTGCCCACCAGCGCGGTCTGGGGGATCTTGAAAAGGTCAATCCGGAAGACCGTCAGCTGCTGGCAGAATGGATTGACATGCAGTTGATTGCATCATTGACCGAACGGGTGGGACGGCTGGTTTACTATCCATTTATCGTGTTCTTTGTCCTGTTGGTGTCGCGCAACAGTTGGTGGGACCGCTGGCCCTGGCCCCATGGGCTCATCATCATCTTCGGCTTAAACCTGGTCCTGGCCCTCGCGAGCATCATTATTCTGCAACGCGCCGCGTTGAAGGCGCGTGAAACTGGAATCGAAAGCCTTCGGACCAAGGTTGAAAATGCCGAGCGAATTGCCCAGCCGTCGCCGGAAAAGAACCTGGCAAATGTGGGCCGCCGCCTCCTCGAAGAAGTGCAAACGCTCCGGAAGGGCGCTTTTGCCCCGTTCTGGGAGAATCCCATCGTGGGGGCATTGCTGATTCCTTCCGGCGGCACTGTGCTTCTGGAATTGCTGTTCTATTTGTTTGGCAGTTAGAACCGCTCTGCGGTTCCGAAAGAAGCGTCGATCGCGCCAGTTGCCGATGGCCGGTCAGTGCGACGCGCGGCGATCCCGGCGGGCCAGATACAAACCCACCAGGCCCAGGCCCATCAACGCATAATGGACGGGTTCCGGAACCGGGGCCGACGGATTGGTCGTATGAGCGGCAGGGGTGACACTGGAAATGCGGACCACCTCACGCGTGGCGGCGTCCGCAAACCGGTCCGTGTCCAAAATCGAGAAATCCAGTGTATCAACCCCCAAGGGGCCCGTAATTTGACCGTCGACTTCCATGGCGGCGGATGGTTGGCCGGTAGCCGGCGGACAGTTCAATGCGACATCATTTTTGCTGGGGATATCCGCATAAAGTGGCGACGCAACGGCCATCAGCATGGACCCAAGCAGTAAAATCTCTTTTCTCATATTTTTATCTGACTCCGATGACGGCTGGAAATAGCAACCGGAATGCCATGGAGGAAAAACAGAAGTCAGAAACCAGGAGCTCTTGCCGTTGCTCGTCGCTGTTGTTCTGGCTCCTCGATTCGAGATTCTGCGTCAGTGCATCAGGCGCGTGATCATGGCGTAGATAATCAGCAACAGCAGCAGTATGCCCAGGCCGAAGAAGA
Source organism: uncultured Bifidobacteriaceae bacterium (assembly GCA_964413165.1). GTDB lineage: Bacteria > Verrucomicrobiota > Verrucomicrobiia > Limisphaerales > UBA11358 > UBA11358. The sequence goes on along the minus strand of CAYPSF010000006.1, from coordinate 2,314 downwards.
AATAGCCGAACGACCGGGCGATGTTCTTCCAACGCAGCCATTCGTCCTTGACGCGATGTTCGTCCAGCCGGCCGGTGGCCACCAGGCGGTCATACCAGCGTTTACGCTCATGCAGCATCTCGTTCTTGGAAACCCGGCCCGAGAAGATGACGGTGTCCATCGGGAATTTCTCGATGCGGAAATGGGTATTGAAAAAGTGGATGGAGAAGATGAAGCCGGCCGCCAGCAACGCCTCGTCCGAATGGATAATCAGCGCGATGTTGAGGATCCAGCCCGGCATGAACTTCGTGAAAATGGTCGGGAACCACATGAGCAGGCCGGACGTGCCGATGATGGCCACGCCCCAGAACACGGCGAAGTAATCGAACTTCTCCCAGTACGTCCAACGATCGAACTCCGGTTTGGGTCCCTTGCCGAAGAACCATTTGTTGTGTGCGGTGAAATCCCGCCAGTCCTGGAGGGTCGGCATCATGGAGTCAGGCCCGAATAACACGTTCCACAGCCGCTTGAAATGGACCTTGCCGTCCGCTGGATCCCGCAGGCTACCCCTGCCCTTCCACGCCTTGCCAATGAGCGAGGCCAGGTGGAGGGTGAAATACATGAACGTCACCACCGCGCCGAACCGGTGCAGCGTGCGCGCGGTTTCCGGTCCGCCGATAATCGTGAAAATCGCCCTGGCCCAGCCCGTGTAATAAAATTTCAACGGCATGCCGGTGACAACGAGCAGCAGGAAGCTGGTGACCACCATGAAATGCAGCAGCCGCTCGAAAGGCACGAACCGGGTGAACCATTCGCCGTCCGTCTGCGTCGCGATCTTCGCCTCCCGGAACTTCTTCGAGTCATGCAGGTAAAGATAAACGGCACGGACCAGCCACATGAGGGTATGCAGGCCGAAGAAGGCGAACGTGCCGATCAACAGTCCGGTCATGCCCAGGAACACCACGTGGAGCAGCGGATAATGTGCCTTGTCCATCGGGTTGGCATGCGGCCGGTATTCGGTAAAGCCGATGGTCGCGCCCGGATGACATTGCTGGCAGGTGGCGAGGATGTTGGTTTTCGAAAGGTGGGACGCGGGATTGGAGGGCGGCAGGACGTCGTGATGGCCGTGGCAATCGTAACAGGCGGCCACGGCGGGCGCGGAGTTGGGTTTGCCGAGGGCCATGGCCTTGCCGTGGTAGGTGTCCCGATAATGTTCCAGCCGGTCGGCGTGGCATTTGCCGCAACGCGCATCGCTGAGAGCCTTGAAATTATTGCCCTCGGGATTTTCGATGTCGTGCGCCGTATGGCAATCCGTGCAGACCGGCCCGCGAGGGTCCCCTTTCGCGAGCAACTGCCCGTGCACGCTCCGGTTGTAGGTCTCCTCAATGCCGACATGACATTTGCCGCAGGTTTTGGCGACGTTGGCGTGGTTGATCGGCGAGTCGCGGTCCACGGCGCGCTTGATGCCATGCGTGCCGTGACAGTCGTTGCAGGACGGCGCCACGATGAGTCCCATCTTCATCAATGCCCGCCCGTGGATGCTGTCGAGGTACAGCGCCGCCGCCTCTGGATGCTTCATCTGGTATTCCTGCGTCAGCTTGGCGTTGTTATGACATTTGGCGCAGGTTTGTGGCAGGTTGAGCTTGAAAACCGGCGAAGACGGATCCTTGACGGGCAGGATCTCGTGCGTGCCATGGCAATCCCAGCAATTGGCGGCGCCGGACGCACCGAGTGCATGGCTCACGCCGTGGATGCTCGCGGCATAATCCTTCCCCTCCTTTTCATGGCAGCCGGTGCAGTCCGGCGGCGGCAGCTTGGGCCCGTGCACGAGCTCCTTGACGCCGGTGTGACAGTCAGTGCAATCCAGCATGGAATGGACGGACCGGGCGAAACCGTTGGTGGGAAAAAGGGCGAGCGGAATGGTTTTGCCATCCACCTTCCGGCTGTTGGAAGGATCGGTATGACAATCCAGGCAATCGGAGTTCGCCAGCTTCTCGACGGCATTGGTAGCCGCCGAAGCCGACAATCCGACCGACAGGCAGAACAGGATGCAGGCGAGGAACGCCGGCAGCCTACGGACCGCCCGTATGGCAATCTGAGCAGGAAAGGTCATAATCTCCACCCGTGTGTTTGAAAGGCTGGCCGCCCGGGGTCATTTGTTGCAACTCCGCCCCGTCGCCCTGCGCGAGGATGGTATGGCAGGCATTGCAGTCGTTGGCCTTGATGGATTGTTTGCCATCATCGGCCTTATGCGTGCCGTCATGGCAGCGGAAACAGCCCGGCCAGAGCATGTGGCCGAGGTTGTCCGGATACACGCTCCAGTTCGCCTTCATCT